>CAZCDO010000055.1:0-20241 GCA_964497135.1 uncultured Verrucomicrobiota bacterium | reverse complement strand
TTCGGCCCGCTTGCGCTCGGTGATGTCGCGGATGTTGCATTGAATCACCTTGTGCTGGTTCACCAGATAGACGTTGCTGACGAACTCCACCTCGTGCCGCTTTCCGTCGTGACCTTCCAGCGCCATGTCCTCGTAGCGGACGTATCCCTTCTGTTGCAATTCCGCGAAGTTGGCCTCGTTGGCGATGAGGTCCTTGAAGAATCCCAGTTCCCAGACCTTGGCCGCCGTGGCCCTCGCCTCCTGTCGCAGGGGCGCGAAGACCTCCGCCGTGTCCTGCTTCACGACCAGGAACCAGGGCGAGTCGGGAACGGCTTGCAGAACGACATCACCTTGACCCCTCGATAGTCCGTGCCCTCCATGATGCCTCTCTTGCCCAACACGGTCATCACGGCGGGATTATCCTTGCGGGTCAAGGGAATGCGCAGACTGAGCGCCGCATCTTTCTGGAAGCGCAATTCACTGAGGAATAGCACATCGTCACCCTCCCGAGAGAAGGAGACCGATTCCCCCGAGGCGCTGGGCACGGGCCAGGACCGGATCAGGGGATAAATGTACTGCTCGGCATCGCACCGCAGAATCACCGCGCCGAGCGGTTCATTCGTTTCACCGCCGCCGGCAAAGATCGGCGCGATCACATCCAAGTGAATGGGTAGATGGCCGTCGCCTGGGTGCAGATTCGTTAGCGTGGCCCGTCGCTGGTGCAGGGCGATGGCCAGGGCCGCCGCCGCCGCCTCGAGAAGTGGGCCGGACCGGCCCGTGACGCTGAGACGTACTTGTCCTTTGGCATCCACCAGCAGGACATCGAGGTAGCGGTACTCTTTTGCCATAGAGCGCAAGTAATTGCGAAGTTTCTCCATTCCCGCGGGGTTCTTCGTCTCCATCCATGTTGCAACCTCTTCGCTGAGATAAGCGCTTTCCGTGAGTACCGAAGCATCCGCGAGCCGTTCGGCCCGCCACTGGGCCAGTTGGTCCACCTTGAACTGCGCGATGGTCTGCAGTTCCGACTCGATCATCTGCCGCGCGTGTTGATTTTCGTTACGGTAGAATGAAACGCTTCCAGCCAGAATCGCCGCCATCGCCAGCCCAAAAGCCATCGCCAACCAGCGAAGAAATGTATTCTTCATCGTTATTGCACCTTTACTGCAGTTCATAGGCCTTTGTATTATCGAAAACAAATATCTTCGTGTTGTTCGGGTGATGCTTCCTCATGAAAACACTCGGGCCACGGCGGAGAGGAGCGTTTGGGACCGATCGCTTGTGACAAATTTCCGGACGCCGGGCTTGGGCGACGAGCCGGTGGACTCGTCCGCATGGCTCGGGCGGGGGTCGTACAGAACCACGGGTATGTTCCGGGTACTCGGCAGTTCTTTCAACATGCGGGCGGCGGCGTCGCCGTTCAGGCCGGTCAGGATAAATTTGACCAGAATCACGTCAGGCTGCTGCACAATGGCTTTTTTCAGCATTTCGGGTCCTTGGGACACGCATTCAACCGCATATCCGGCCTGGCTGAAGGCTTCCATCAGTCGGCGGCTTACGGCCCGGTCATCTTCGCCGATGAGGATGTGCTTCGGTTTTGGGGCAGCCGCTGGATCGGGCGCTGATTCGGGTACGACCGGGCGCCGGAGCAAGAGGATTCGTTCGACTTCGGTGCGGAGTTCGTCGGGGTCGCACGGTTTGGCCATAAAGCCGTCCACGGCAATATTTTCAAAGAACTGCGCCATGTTTGCGCGGGAGGTCAGGACCAGCACCGGATAGCGCAACGTTCCGTCGGGTGAGGAAATGGCCCTGAGAAATTCCACGCCGCTCATGCCGGGCATGTTCATATCCAGCAGGATCAGTTCGGGTTTAAAAGTTGCCGCGACCGCCAACCCACGGCGGGCGCTGTCTTCGGCCTGGACTTCATACAGCGCGGTGGTTTCGAGCACTTTGCGGGTGATGGACAGGAGCCGGACATCATCGTCGACGATCAGGATTTTGCGCATAGTATGTTCCTTTTATTTGCGGGGTGCGGCACTCCGCAAATACGTGTTTCAGAGGAGCAACTCCGCCACGCAACGACACAATTCCTGCGGATCCACGGGCTTACTGAGGAATTGTTCGCCTTTGTCGCGGCGGAGATGCGGGGTGGATTCTTCTTTACTCACCAAGGAGGTGAGGAAAAGGATGGGGATGTTTTTTGTCGCCGGTGACCCGCTGAGCGTGCGGGCGACATCACCCCCGTCCAAGCCGGGCATCATGACATCCAGAATCACCAGATCCGGCTTGAATGTGGCTGCAAGGGCCAGGGCGATCCGGCCACTGTCCACGGCCTGCACTTCATACAGCCCTGTGGCTTCCAGCCCCTTACGGGTGATAGCCAGGAGCCGGACATCATCGTCGACGATCAAAATCTTGCGCATAGTTTTCCTCTCGCAGGCTGAAGGCCTGCTATTCCTCAGCCCGGCCCAACGGGCCGGGATCGCGTGCCCAACACGCGATTTTTTCATGCACCCTGTAGGGGTGCGACTCCTGCCTGTCGTGGCACCCTTACAGGGTGCATTTTTTTTGTTTCGTTTTCACCCACCCCCAGGGTTACACCCTGGGCTGAGGACTGGCACCCTTACAGGGTGCCTCACACCCGGCGGCCGCCAGGATGCGCACGCTCCGTGCGCCCTTTATTTGCGTGGTGCCGCGCCACGCAAATAGCAGGCTGAAGGCCTGCTATTCCTCAGCCCGGCCCAACGGGCCGGGATACGCGTGCCCAACACGCGATTTTTTCATGCACCCTGTAGGGGTGCAACTCCTGCCTGTCGTGGCACCCTTACAGGGGGCGCCACCCCCAGGGTTACACCCTGCTATTTGCTGGCCGGCAACTCAAACCAGAACGTACTGCCCTGATCCGTGTTACTCTTCACGCCCACGGTGCCGCCCTGGGCCTCAATCGCCAATTTGCAGAAGGTCAGGCCAAGCCCTGAGGAGCGCCGCTTGCTCTTGCGTCCGTCGGGAGTCTGGCCGAACTTCTGGAAAATCATATCGTGAAATTCGCGGGGCACGCCCGGCCCGTTGTCGATGACTGAGAGTCGTAATCGATCAGGAGCGGGTTCGAGGCGGATTTCAATCTGGCCGCCGGAGGGGGTTGCTTCGATGGCGTTTCGCAGCAGGTTCAGTATCACCCGTTCAATCAGTTCGGGATCGCAGTTGAAGGGGGCGGGTGGGTGCGGCCACACAACCGTATGTCGTTTTTCATTCACCAACGTCGCCAGCGGCGCCAACGCACGGTCGACGAGTAGGCTGACGTCGCAGTCGGCGGGATGCAGCGGCCACTCGCCCGCTTCAAACTGGGTCACATCCACGAGGCAATGGAGCATTTCACCCATGTCCCGGACAAAATCGAGCGCGACACGGACCGATGTTTGAGCGTCTTCCGAGAGGTTTTTGGATAGAGACAGGACCAGGTGCAGGTTGCCGCTGATGCCGAACAAGGGGTTGCGCAGGTCATGGACCAGGACATGGGTCAGGTTTTCGCGCAATTGTTCCACGCGATTTCGTTCGGTGATATCCCGGATCAGCATGACGGAGCCGTTTTGTTCAAGGAGTTTGGCGGTGGTGAGTTCGACGGGGAAACTAGATCCATCTTTGCGAATGCCCGTGGCCGGGTGCAGTTCATATCCGGTATGGTGCAACCGTTCATAAATCTCGTGTTCCGCACCGGTTACGATCCGGTCCTGAAGGAGCGTGACGGTTGTGAGTAGCCGCATCTCTTCAGGGGTGAACCCAAACATGGTTTGGACGGCGGGGTTACACATCAAGACTTGACCCTCTTTGCCGGTTACCAGCAAGACATCAGGGATGATGCTTCGGACTACCGTCTCCAATTCATCCTGGCGGTGGCGGGTGTCCCGCCAGAAGAGCCAGGCCAGGACAAAGAGTGTTAAAGACCAGAGGATAAAACCGTTGGTGGTCCAGGTGTCCAGCGACACGAGCCAGGGGGGGGTGCCGGTATGGAGGGTTTGCGCAACGGTGACATAGACCCGGTAGGCGGCGACGATGACGGCCGTTGCGATGCCCGCCCAGAAACATTGCACTTGGCGGCGGCGAACGTGCTTACTGCAGAGGTCGAAGATCATGGGGTACCGGCTCCTTTCATTGGAATTTTTTTAGGGTGCGGACCACGGCCTCTTGAATTTGGTCGGGCGTGACGGGCTTGCTGAGCAGGTAATCCACACCGGCTGGTTTTTCGCGGCGGACATCCATAATGTCGCCGAAGCCGGTCAGCATGATGATGGGGGTTTTGGGCGACAGGCGCTTGATCTCAGCGGCAATCTGGTCCCCGCTCATATCGGGGATGGCGCGGTCGGTGATCACGAGATCCACCGGCTCCCGGCGGAAGGTATCCAGCGCTTCCCGACCGGATTCAGCGATCAGAACCGTATGGCCTCGCACCGTCAGGAACCGTTGGAGCAGAACCCGGGCCCACAATTCATCGTCCACCACCAGGATTTTAAGGACGGGGGGTGGGCCTACCCGGGGAACGTCGGGTTCTTTAGCCGGTTCGGTTGTTGATCGGGCGATCCGGGGTAAATGGATGATGAAAGTGGTCCCCTTATCTTTTTCCGATTCGACCGTGATCTGGCCGCCGTGCCGGGAGACAATGCCGTAGACCAAGGCCAGGCCCAGGCCGCTGCCGCGCTTGCCCTTGGTGGTGAAGAAGGGCTCGAAGCAGCGCTTGCGCACGTCATCGGGCATTCCGGCCCCGGTGTCGCTGAGGGTCAGGGTGACGGTTTCGGCGTCGCACGTGGCACCGAGCCGGATGGTGCCGCCCTGGGGCATGGCATCCACGGCATTGAGCACGAGGTTGACCAGCGCTTCACGCAAACGGGGTTCATTGGCGGGGATGAGCGGGAAATTTTCGATGGCATTCACGACGCGGATTTCGCGGCCCTCGGCTTCGGCTTGCACTTTCCAGGCGGGTTCAGTGAGCAGGATCACCTGTTCCACCAGGCGGGTAAGGTTGACGTTCGTAGTTCCGAGCACATCTTCCGGCCGGTAGAATTCGCGCAGACGCCGAACGATGTCGGCCGCGGCTGCAGCGGAGGATCGGATGGCTTCGAGGTCGGCGCGCATTTGTTCGGGATTATCGAGGGCGGAGGGGTCGGACAGGAAAAAGCTGGAGAGCCCGACGATCGGCATCAGGGCATTATTAAAGTCGTGCGCGATGCCACTGACCATCTGCCCCAGGGCATTGAGACGTTCCTGCTTAATGATTTCTTCCTGGTTGCGTTGGTTTTCGGCGAGGGCCTTTTCCAGTCGTTGATTCGCATCCTGAAGGGCATGGGTGCGTTCGGCTACCAACGTTTCCAGATTTTCCTGATATTGGTGTTTCTGTTCCTCTAAATCACGTTTCGTGTCCACGATTTGTTTCATCTGTACGGCGGCCGCCACGGATCGCAAAATTGAGATTTTACTGACCGGTTTGGTCAAGTAGTCATGGGCACCGGCCCGGACGGCTTCCGCCGCGGTTTCTGCGGTGGGCTCGCCGGTCATCATGATCACCTGCACGTTCGGCGCCGTAATGCGGATCGCTTTCAGTAGATCCACGCCGGACACACCGGGCAGGATGATATCGGTCACGACGACGTCGAAGGCGTCTTTTCTCAGCAGGCTGTGCGCCTGTTGGGCATCTTCGGCCAGCGCGACCACATGCCCCTCTTCTTGAAGGAAGGCGCGGAGGGTGAGCCGGATGCTTTTTTCATCGTCGACGACCAGGACCATCGACCCCGGTCTGAGATCGATGGATTCGGATGGGTGGAGGGGATTCATGTTCACGATAGGCACCTCATAATTCGGTTGTAGCCGGGGAGAAAACATGGATTATCCGGTATTGGCACGGCTGCGGCGCCCCGGCCTGAATTCCAGCGAGAGAGCCATCTCTGAGATCTGGCTCTACCCCAGGGTTACCCCCTGGGCTGAGGAGTAGCAGGCTTACAGCCTGCGAGCGACCCGCGCCCGCTCTTGCCCCAGGGTTACCCCCTGGGCTGAGGACTGGCAGGCTTACAGCCTGCGAGCGACTTATTTGCATGGTGCCGCGCCACGCAAATAGCAGGCTGAAGGCCTGCCAGTCCTCAGCCCGGCCCAACGGGCCGGGATACCTGTGCCTAAAACGCGATTCTCTCCGCACCCTGAAAGGGTGCAACTCCTGGCACGGCTCGGTAGGGACACGGAATTCCTTTTTTTTATAACAGCCCATGGCTTAATCATCCTCTGGGAGGGTGTTTCATTTTTCAGCGTCGGCGGTCGGCAGGTCGATATGGAACCGGGTCCCCTTTCCGGTAACGCTCTCCATGCTCAGTTCTCCGCCGTGGTTATGAATGGTAGTCCGGCTGGTCCACAGGCCCAGCCCCGTGTGGCAGGTGCGGTCCTTCGTGGTGAAGAACGGATCGAACACGCGCTCCCAAATTGCTTCCGGCAGGTCGGGGCCGTTATCTTCCACGGTGAGACGCACTTTCCGGGGAGAGCGCTCCCGCGCGGTCAGGCTGACTTTTCCGGGCTCGTCCGGCCCCGCTTTTTCCCCCTCCAAGGCTTCCAGCGCGTTCGTCAGCAACGCCAGGAGGACCGGGCCGATCTGGCCAGGGCGGCAGGGCACGGTGGGTAGATTTGCGGGGATGTCGCAGGATAGGGCAATCCCCCGCATCCGGGCTGCTGCCGTAGCCGTCGGCAGAACGGAGGAGAGAATATCGGACCAGGCGGTGGGGGCCGCCGGCGACCGATCCGCCTGATCCGTGAAGCTCAACAAGGAGTGGGTCATCAGGGCCACGCGCCGGCTTTCGGTGAGAATCTCATTGGCATACAAAACCAGCGGAGCCTGGTCCGCCGCCTTATCCTTGATGAGTTCCGCATAGTTCGCGATGCCGTTCAACGGGTTATTGATCGCGTGGGCCATCCCCCTTGCCAGGGTGCCAATGGAGGCGAGCTTTTGTTGCTGACGAAGGCAGGCCTCCGCCTGTTTCTGTCCGGAGATATCCCGGACGGTCGCCTGGAGTGAAATTTTGCCGTCGATCTCCATCCGTGTCAGCAGAACGGAGGCCGGGAACGTTTCCCCGTCGATTCGGGAATGGGTCCACTCGAAGGAGTGGGAGCCGTCACGCAGGGCGGTTTCGATCATATCCCGGGCCTTAGCGGCCGAGGAGGACCCATCCGGCTGCCGTTCCGGCGAGAGAGACCAGAGTTCGTGTGCAGTAAAATCGGCTTCGTTCGCCGCTCGGAACAGGGTGACGATGGCGGGGTTTCCGGAGGTGAATTTCCAGGAGGGGGGCTCCAGGGTCATGACGGCATCGCGGGAGCTCTCGAAAAGGATGCGATATTTCGCTTCGGCAGCCGCCCAACGCCGGGTCTCCCGGAGGGTCCGATGCTGAACCCAGACGAACCCGCTCAGGAGCAGGATGAGGATCAGAGTTGTCGCGACCGGCGTGAAGCAATGGACGGCTATTTTTCGGCGCCATTCGCAGGCATTCACGTCCATGCCCAGCATGGCGATGATCGTATTCGTTTGGGGATCGGCGAGGGGAATCAGGCCGCTGATCCAGGTGCCCCATCGGTCGGAACTCGGCCCTTCCGTGAAGGATTGACCTGTGGTGAAGGCGCTCCGGCACAGCGGCGAGACTTCGTCGAAGGTTTGGCCGGGGGGCGAATAGTCCTTGGACGCGGGCGGTTCGGAATCGACAAAAAAGAAAATGGTTCCATTTGGACGCTGTCCCAATAGGTAAAGGAATCGACCGTCTGGATTGGCGGAGCGAACCAGCACGAGCTGTTCCTTGAGCCGCTGGTAGTCCGGCAGATCCACGTCGGCGGCAGAACCGGAGAGGCTGGAAATTCGTCGGACATTCACCGCTTGCATGATCATGCGGGTTTCTTTGAGCAATTGCGCCCGCATCGCCCGGTCAACCCGGCGTGCCGTCAGCCCGGTGTAGAAGGCACCGAGAAGGGCGAGGGTCACCAGGAATGGCAGCGCCCTACGCCAGGGATGCGTCGGCCCGATTCGGAGAGGGGGCTGCTTCATGTTTCGTTCTCCGCTTTACGTTCCCGGGTCGGCAGGTCGACATGGAACCGGGTCCCCTTCCCGACTTCGCTTTCCACCCACAGCCGCCCGTCGTGTTCCTGGATGATTCCGTGACTGATGGAGAGTCCCAACCCCGTGCCCTGGTTGTGCGGTTTGGTCGTAAAGAACGGATCGAAGATGCGGGTGTGCAGTTCTTCCGGGATGCCCGGGCCGTAGTCCTCGACCGTTAATCGCACGAAGGAACGCGAACCGGGTCCGTTGTTTTGCAGGTTGGGTTCGATCAGCCGGGCTGTGATGTTAACCTTTTTGTGGGCGTGAACCTCGGGATACTTCTGGTTCAACGCATCACGGGCGTTGGTGAGCAGGTTCATGATCACCTGCTGAATTTGCTGGCTCCGGCAGTTGATGACGGGCAGATCGTCGGGTACCGCGCAGTGGAGGATGATCTGGTCGTGGGTTAGCACGGCCCGAATGAGTAACAGGGAACCCGTGACGAGATCGCACAGGCGGGCGGGACTGTGCGAGTCCTTGTCGGTCCGCGCAAAAGCGAGCAGATTTTTTACGATCAGGGTCACGCGGTCCGTTTCCCGGACAATCTCGGTTGCATATTCTGCCACCGGGCTGGCGGGGCCCAGTTTATCGAGGATTAATTGGGCGTAGCCCGTAATGCCCATCAAGGGGTTGTTGATTTCATGTGCCACCCCGCTGGCGAGCGTGCCGATGGATTCCAGTTTTTGAGATTGCATCAGTTGCGCCTGCATTTGTTTGCGTTCCTGCTCCGCCTGTTTGCGCGCGGTGATATCGGTGAAGAGACAGGCAAATTGATTGGGTGCGGGCCGGTAGGCTGACACTTCGAACTGTTTCTGCAGTTCCGTGGAATACTTCTCAAAGCAGACCGTCTCTCCGGTGAGGGCCACCTGGCCGTAGATGGTGATCCAGGACATCTCAATCTGGGGCATGACGTCCCGCACGGTTTTGCCCACGATGTTTACGGCTTTCAGGCCGGTCATGCGTTCAAAGGCTGGATTGACAGCCAGAAAGCGGTAGTCGAGGGGCTTTCCCTGATCGTCATAGACGATCTCGTGCAGGGCGAAGCCGGTGAGCATCTCGCCGAACAACGTCCGGTACGCTTTTTCGCTTTCCCGGAGAGTCACCTCGGTTCCGACGATGCGGCGCTCGGTTTCGAGCTGGTTCAAGGCGTGGTGAACCGCGAGCGGCAGGCTGTCCAGGAAGTGGCTGTCTTTGATCAGATAGTCGCAGGCCCCGTGTTTCATGAGTTCGACGGCCGTGTGCTCGTCGCCCATGCCGGTGGTGGCGATGAACGGCAGGGGGCGGCCGGCCTGTTCCAGGAACTGGAGGCCCGACATGTCGGGCAGAACGTAGTCCAGCAACACCAGCGTTGGCGTGTGGTTTGCAAGCCAGGCCAGCGCGTCGGCGCCGCTGGCCGCGTAGGCGGTTTCCCAGCCCTCATCGCGCAGGGTGGTCTCAATCACGCCGGCCAATTTAGCATTATCTTCGACGATCAGGATGGCACCGGGTGGCACCTGAACGGGACAGTGGGGTTTATCGCCGGAGGGCAGGCTTCCTCCTGAAATCAAGGTCTGGAGGAGATTGGGAATTAAGGCGAAGTCCTTGGCCTTATTCAGAAACGCATAGGCCCCGGCGGCGCGGGCGCGTTTCTCGTACTGGGGGTGGGGGTAATTGGTGAGGACCAATACCGCGGTCGGGAGATGCTCGCGGCAGATCAGACGGAGAACATCCAGGCCGTTGCCGTCCGGAAGTTGCAGGTCCAACGTCAGGACGTCGGGTTTGAGTTGGTGCAGTGCCGTGATCGCCTGCGCCACGGTTTCGGCCTGCCCGACGATCTCGACGCCAACCATTCCCCGGAGTAAGGTTGCCAAGCGGGTACGGATCACTTCTGAATCGTCGACGATTAAAATTCGCATAGGTTCCCCGGTGTTCGGCCTGTTCTACGACACCACCATAGACGGTATCGGAGTGCGCGGAATTGCGCTAGAGCTGACGTTTGTGATAGTCGTGTCATTGGAGGGACTACAAATTAGTATTAGCGGGGTCCACGCGATCCCAGGGTTACACCCTGGGCTGAGGACTGGCAGGCTTACAGCCTGCACCCGACCCTGCTCGGGCGAGACACTTCGCCTCGCGACCCAGGGTTATACCCTGGGCTGAGGACTGGCACCCTTTCAGGGTGCTCTTCTCGCAGGCTGAAGGCCTGCTATTCCTCAGCCCGGCCCAACGGGCCGGGATATGGTGCGGCACCCCGCAACACGACAATAGGCGTCAGGCCAGCAGCATCCGTACCTGCACGGTGGTTCCCAGGCCGGGTTCACTCAGGACGTTGACGGTTCCGCCAAAAGCACCGGCCCGCTCGCGCATGCTGAGCAAGCCCAGGGACTTCGAGGTGGGAAACGATTCCGGTGCGAACCCCCGGCCATTATCCTGAACGTCCAAGAGCAATGAGTGATCGGCGAGATGCAGACTGACCTCCACACGGGTCGCCTGCGCATGGCGGACCACGTTGGTCAGCGCTTCCTGCAATATTCTGAAAAGAGCCAAGGCACGGCCTGGATCTAAAACAAGGTCGTCGGTGGGCAGCGACAGCGAACCCGTCAGCCCGGTGCGCTGCTGGCAATCCTCCACTTGCCACTCGATGGCCGCCAGCAAACCCAAATCGTCCAGCATCGCGGGTCGCAACGAGGCGCAGACAGACTGAGTCAATTCGGTCAGGTGTTCGGTCAGGGGTGTCATGCCGGCGATTTTGTCTTGCAACAGTGCAATGTCGGGGGGGTGAACGGTCCGCAAATGGCGGTCCAGCCAATCCAGATCGATCTGGATCGCGGTCAAATTCTGTCCGAACTCATCGTGCAGTTCCCGGGCGAGGGCGGTACGCTCTTCCTCGCGCACGACCTGCATGTGGGTCGCCAGTGCGCGCAGATTGGCGGTGGACTGGTTCAATTCCGCCGTTCGCAGATGAACCTGGCGCTCGAGGTATTCCTGGGTTCGTTCTCGTTCGCGCAGTAAAGCGGCGTATTCATTTTCGCGCGCTCGGACGGCCGCCGCCTGACCGACGACCTCGAGGAGTTGTTTTTTTTCGATGGGTTTTACCAGGTAATCGAAGATGCGCAGGCGGATCGCATCACTTGCCGAAGCGAAATTCGGTTCGCCGGTCATGAGGATCGTCTTGACATCGGGTTGGCGCTCGCGGAGGTGGCGAGCCACGTCAATTCCATAGTCTTTTCCGAGCCGGACGTCGATCAGGGCAATGTCGAGGGGATGGGTGGCGGCCCATTGGTTGGCATCTTTGGCGTCGGCCGCTTCGATCACCGCATAGCCGGCATTTTTGAGGAAAAGCCCCAGGGAGACCCGGATACTTTTTTCGTCGTCTACGATCATGACGGTTGACATGCTAATCCCTTTCTTATCAAACCTTACACCCAAGAACGGTGTGTCTGCAACTATTTGCGGGGTGCCACCCCGCAAATAATGGCAGGCCTTGAGGGTGCAATCGCATCTCGCAGGCTGTAGGCCTGCAAGTCTTTAGCCCGGCCCAACGGGCCGGGTTAGCGTGGCCCAACCCGCGATATTTTCGCACCCTGTAAGGGTGCAACTCCTTCATGCTGTGCACCCTTGTCGGTTGCGCCGGTTTAAAAGCAAGGCCTGGATCGGATCCTTGACCTTGCGAAAATCGCTGGCCTTATTGAGGAAGGCGTACGCCCCGGCGGCCCGGGCGCGCTGGTCGTATTGGGGGGCGGGGTAACTGGTGAGGACAATGACCGATGTGGGGAGGTGTTCACGCTGGATCAATCGGAGGAGGTTCAGGCCGTTGCCATCCGGGAGTTGCAGGTCCAAGGTGATCGCGTCGGGCTTCAGTTGTCGCAACGCGCTGACAGCCTGCGCCAGCGTGTCCGCCTGCCCGACGATTTCGACGCCCGGGATTTCGGTTAACAAGGCCCACAAACGTTTGCGGATCAAGGCAGAATCGTCCACCATCAGAACGCTCAACCCGGTCCGGGTCTCCGCCGGATGGGGGTTCTTTTCAGTTTCTGGGGTAGGGGACGGGGGAAGCTCCGCCCCCGGTTGGTTGATGGTTTCGGGGACGGTCGGGTCGAGCCCTGCCCTTGCGTTTCCTTCGCGCCCCGTTTCGGATTCAATGATGGTTACCAAGTCCTGAATCCGGAAGGGTTTGAATAACAAAGGCGGCGTGGAGTCGGAGCCCAGGAGGTCTTCCAAGGGCGGGCTGTCGTAGGCCGTCATAAGGATGAACGGCGTCTGGTGTTTCAGTTTTCGGTGTTCAGCCAGGATTTCCAGGCCGGTCCCATCAGGCAGATAGAGATCGCACAGGACGAGATCGTAACGGATTGTGGGGGTGGTGAGCCGGGCCAGGGCATCGTGTTTTGTTTCCGCGAGATCGACTTGGTAGCCCAACCGGGACAGCGCCGGGCCCAGGGTATTGCGCATGAAACGCTCGTCGTCCACCAGAAGCAATCGCTGGCGGGACGGTGATTCACTAGTCGCGGTATCGCCCGGAGTCACCGCACTCGCCCAGCGCTGCTGAATGTCCTGCAAGACCGCATTCGAAGCCCCATGGTTATGTTGTTCGTGAACCTCCTGGTCCAGCGCGATGATTTGCATCAGGATATTTCGGGTTTGCGCGGTATCGTGGGACAAGGCCACCTGTTCCAGGCGGCGAACAATGGCTAAAAATACGGTCGGCGCAATGGGCAGCATGGTCTGCTCAAGAATATTCACTTTGTCCACGGCGGTCTTCTGGAGTCCTTCGCCGTAGGTGATCAGTTCCTCATGTAATTTTTCACCGGGCCGGAGGCCGGTGATCACAATGGCGATGTCCAGCCCCTCGCGCAGACCCGAGAGCCGGATCATGTTACGGGCCAGATCCATGATACGGACGGGCGTTCCCATCTCCAGCACATACAGGCCCTGTTTTTCAGGCATCGCTCCGCAGCGAAGCACCAAATGAACCGCCTCCGGGATGGTCATAAAGAACCGGGTCATTTCGGGATCGGTGACGGTAATCGGTCCGTGAGCGGCGATCTGTTTTTGGAAAATGGGGATCACACTGCCATTGCTGCCCAAGACATTCCCGAACCGCACGGCGACAAATTCCGTGGCGCCCCCATTCATCGCCGCCACGAGGAGCTCACACAGGCGCTTGGTGGCGCCCATGATATTGCCTGGCCGCACGGCTTTGTCAGAGGAGATCGTTACAAACCGCCGGGTTTTTACCCGGCGTGCCGCCTCGGCCAGGTAGCGGGTTCCCCGGACGTTATTCAGCACGGCCTCGTCGGGATGCGCTTCCATGAGCGGCACATGTTTGTAGGCAGCAGCGTGAAAGACGATTTGCGGCCGCAGCCGATCAAACGTCTGATTCACGACCTCTTCCTGGCGGATGTCGCCGATAATCGGAACAATGTCCAGGGTGGGGTGCACGTCATGCAGTTCCCGGTGAATCTCGAATAAGGGCGATTCGCCGATTTCGAAGAGGATCAAGCGTTGCGGTTTATGCCGGGCAATCTGACGCGCGATTTCAGACCCAATCGAGCCGCCGGCACCCGTCACCATCACGCACGCACCTCCCAGCGAAGCCTGGACGGCTGAGTCGTCGCCTTTCACGGGATGACGCCCCAGCAAGTCTTCAACCGCCACGTCCCGGACATTCTTGACGGACACCCGCCCATCAATGATCGAACTGAGGGCTGGCAGGGTACGGCACGGTACACCGCAATGGGTGCATAACTCGACGATGGGGAGCACGCGTTCCCCCGATAGGCTGGGAATCGCGATCAAGACTTCGGCGGCGCCGTAACGCGAGACAAAATCGGGGAGACGGTCAAGGGGGCCCTGGATAGGTATCCCCCGCAACGTGCTTCCTTGTTTGGCCCGATCATCGTCCAAACAGCAGACGATTTCGTATCGGGAGGCCGGGTCGTCCTGAATTTCCCGGACGATTTTGTCGGCTGCATCGCCTGCCCCCACGAGCATAAGGCGGATATATCGGCGCGGCATATCCGGCACCTGGACCTGGGTGGCCTGACGTCGGGATCGGTAGTAGAGCCGGATCGCCATACGGATGCCCCCGCAGAAAAACAGGGTGAAGATACTGTCGGCGAGGAAGACCGAGCGCGGATACCCCACGAACCGGTTGAAATAGGTCAAGCCTGCGATGATCACCAGGGTGGCGAGTGTGCTGGCCTTGAGCAGCCGCCAGGCATCCGTCAGGCTCGTGTAGCGCCACAGTCCCTGATTAACCCCCAGGATGAAGAAACAGGTCGTTTTCGCGGCCAGCACCCAGGGTAGGACGGAGAGAAACTCCCGCCCCTCGGCGCTGCCCAACGCGAAATTGAAGCGCGTGGCATACGCAAACAACAGCGATGCCGTAAATAAGAACGCATCCAGTGTCAGCATCACGTATAGATTGCGATTTTTGAGTTGGTTTAGCATTGAACTTTCTAGCAGCCTGTCGAGCCCAGCCCCGCTCTGGCGGGGCTAAGCCCGAAGGTTGCTAATAATGGTTTTCCCACAGTGGAATCACGCCGGTGGGGCATTTGCTCGGTTGTGATCACGTTGATTTGATTCACAGCGTAAAATTACACGACAGCGACGGCGAGGACGAGCGAGCCTTTTGTGATTTGGGTGTCGTCGATTGGACTACACGGGGATAACCCTAGGCGCAGGCTGAAGGCCTGCCCGTCCTCAACCCAGGGTGCAACCCTGGCGGTAGGGCGATCGCACCAAGGCGTGACGACGGAGCCGGGTTAAGAGTTGCACCCTTTCAGGGTGCAAACGATCTTGGGTTACACTTCTCCCGGCGATTCTCGCCGGGCTATGGAAGTGCACCCTTTCAGGGTGTTTTTGCAGGCTGAAGGCCTGCTATTCCTCAGCCCGGGGCAACGCCCTGGAAAACTGCGAGTTAAGAGGCTCACTCACCCTGTAAGGGTACAACCTCTCGCCTTATCTTGACGCGTATGTCCAACAGGGCACAATAAATTGCGAGCGTTAAACCTTATTTCCGGGCCCACTCGCGATTCCGACCTTGATGATCCGGATCTCCATCTTTTCTGCGGCCGGACAGGTGTCGGATGAGAAGGGAAGATAAAGTTCAGAAGAGTAGTGCAACGTGGTTCGTAGTTGGTCCAGAATTCGAGTCATGGAATCGAAGGCGTCCTGGCAATCGATCACAAGCAAGGCCATGGCTTGAGGGTCGGAGGTGGTTTTCAGGCGATACAAACAGAGGCTCATCACCGTAGCCGGTTGTCCCAGATGGTGGCACATCGTGCCAATGCTTTCGACCATGACGCGCTGGCGTTCCGCCTCAAGCTCCTCGGCATGCTGTTTTTCAGCTATCCGGATTCGGTCACTCGCCATCTTGACGATCAATTCCATATAATGTTGGACAGCAGCCAAATCATCCTCGTCCTTTGAGAGGGTGACCTGATCCGGGATTTTGCCACCGGCCAGAGTGTTCAAGTAGTGCCGCAAGCGAACGATGCTGGAGGGGTACTTGAACAGCAAAGAGTAACCCAGGGCGATGACGGCAATGAGCAATCCTGCTGCGAACCAGACGACCAAGGGGTGGAGCGGGGTGCCGTCGAGATCGTTTTTGCCGACCCAGGCGAGAATCAACGCGGGCAGGATCGTGATGAGAATGGCCGCGAGTGTGACCTGTCCCCAAGCGCCCCGGCGGGAAAGGGAGAAGGAATGTCGGGATAAAGGGAGAGCGTCCGGTAGATTATTCATGGTTTAGGTTTGCAAAAGGCGCCGAAGGGTTTCGCAAATATACGCCAATTCGTTCTCCTGCAACCCGGGATAGACCGGCAAAGTCACCGCCCCGCGCCAATGGCGTTCCGCATTGGGGTAATCCTCGGGTTTCAAGCCGTACCGTTCCCGGTAATAGGTCATGCGGTGGAGGGGTTTGTAATGAACCGACGTGCCAATGCCCGCCTCATTCAGCAGGTCGATCAGCCGGTTTCGCTCGACGGGGCTCTGCTTGTTAAGGACGACACAAAACAGATGCCAGGAATGATGGTCGTGCGGGCCTGGGCAGAGCGGCAGATCCAGACCCGGGATATCCGCCAAAGTCTGATAATAAAACTCGGAACAACGCTGCCGTTCCCGACGAAATTCATCCGCCCGTTCCAGCTGAGCCAAGCCAATGGCGGCGGCCAAGTCGGGCAGATTGTACTTAAACCCGGGCGCAACTACATCGTACTCCCAATTTGCTTTTTTAGCCGTGAACCGATCCCAGATGTCCCGATTGATGCCATGCAAGCGCATGACTTTGGCGCGCTTGTAAATGGCCTCGTCATCCGTTACCAACATGCCGCCCTCGCCGGTGGTAATGGTTTTGTTGGCGTAGAAACTGAAGCAGGTGACATCCCCGAATGAGCCGATCAGGCGATCGCCATAACGGGTGGGAAAGGCATGCGCCGCATCCTCGATGAGTTTTAATCCGTGTTTCCGGCAAATCTCCACGATGCCAAGGGACGAAGGAGAGAGAGGGCCGAGCTCTGTCTTCTGATTTCTGACTTCTGACTTCACCCCCCCTGTCCCCCCCGCTCCCCCCATCTCCGCCGCCTGCCCTCCGAAGTGCACGAGCATTAACGCTTTTGCATCCGGGTGTTGCTGAATCGCGGCCTCCAGAATGGCGGGTGTTATCAGGCAGGTGCCATATTCAACATCGAGGAATACGGGATCGGCGCCCAGGTAGCGGATCACCTCGGCTGAGGCGGTAAAGGTCATGGTGGGGACGAAGACCTTGTCGCCGGGTCCGATGCCGACGGCCTCACAGGCCAGATGCAGGGCGGCCGTGGCCGAGTTGACCGCACAAGCATATTGGCCACCGACCTTTTCGGCGAAACGTTTCTCGAATTCCATACACTTGCCGGCGGTGGTGAGCCAGCCGGAATTGAGGACTTCGGTGACGTAAGCCAGTTCATTGCCGGAGCAATCGACTTTGGAGAAAGAAATATTCATGGGGAACAGGATTGGTCTGGTTCTGTTTTACTCAGCACCGCGCCCACGGTCCTGAACAAAATCCCCACATCACCCCAGAAACTCCGCGTTCGAACGTAGTGCTCATAGAGATCCAGTTTGTGGGGGAGGACCACCTCGCGGTAAGTCCGCTCGGGATCGGGCGAGGCGGCCAGAATCTCCTCCTCGTTCCGGTAGATAATTGAAGCCGGGTCGGTAATACCCGGCCGGACCGTCAGCACTCTCGCCCAGTGTGCCGGGTAAGAATCCACCCACTTACGGACTTCCGGGCGAGGTCCTACCAGCGCCATGTCTCCCATTAGCACATTCCAGAGTTGGGGTAGCTCATCCACCTTCCACTTGCGGAGCAGGCGTCCGATCGGCGTCACGCGGGCTGTAGTTCCTGCCTCGAAGGATCCCTGCTCCGGAGTGCGAAGGACATACATGGTCCTGAACTTGCAGACCTTGAAGGTTTGTCCATTTTTCCCGACCCGTTCCTGATGGAAAAGCAATGGACCGGGCGAAGAACGGCGGACCATAATGGCCGCTACGGCCAGGAGAGGCGCCAGCAAAACCAGTCCGGCAGCTGCGGCGATGAGATCGAAGAGTCGTTTTAACATGAATGAGGTCCCCCGTTTGTGATGGCGAGAAGGTCGAGTGTTGTCCGCCACTTAGAGAAGTTTACGAGGAGTGGGGGGCAACGGATAGGGATGCGTTTGTGATTTACGTGTAAAGGTTTGGACTACACAGGGGCCGTGGGCGGTAGCAGCCTGTGGGCTTTGGCTTTGCCAAAGTCCGACAGGTTGCTAGGGGCGAGCGAACTTTTGCAAGAAAGCGAGGGTTCGTTCCGCCGCGTTCGCATCGACTTTTGGATGCGTCGGCAGGTTGATCACCTCCCGGCTGGCGGCCTCTGCTTCGGGACACATCCCTTGACGATAGCCGAACCATTCCATTTGGGTTCCGGCCGGATGAAGGGGCACCTCAAACCAGGATCCAATCTCCACCCGCGCGCGGGCAGCCAAATCCAGTAGTTCCTGTTTATTCGCCACTCGCACCGGATATCGAAGCAACGGTAATCCTTGGGCCACGTCGGACGGAAGGGGCGTCAATCCGATTCGTGGTAATTCGGCCTGATAGAATGCCACCATGCGCGTGCGGTGACGGATGTGGTCGTCGATCCGAGACATCTCGCGCAATCCTCGGCTGACTTGGCAGGGTGCCATGGTGGTGAGATATCGCGCCGGCATTTCGCCTTTCATTTCGCCCTGGGAAGAACTCCCGATGGCCAGGCCGCACTTATTGCATAACCGGTACAAAGACGTAAGTAACATGGCCGTGCCCGGCCGGACCATTGCCCGATACGCCACTATTTGCGCGTGGAGGACCGCGTTCTTTAGCCATCCCGGGTCATGCCCCTCAGTGGCGATGATATGTGCAACGCGATCGGCAACTTCGGCATCGTGGACCAGCAACATGCCGCCCAGTCCAGTCGAGAACGGCTTATTCCATTGTCCGGACATGAACGCAAATCTCCCGAAGGTGCCACATAAGCGACCTTGGTAGCGTGATCCAAAGGTATGACAACAGTCTTCGATGACCGGAATACTGCGCGCCGCTGCCCATTGGGACACGGGGGCCATCTGACAGGGGATTCCGTAAGTGTGTTGAACGATCAACGCGGCAATATCGTTTCTGGTTTCTGTTTCGAGATGCTTGGGATCGAGATTGTAGGTGACCGGATCGATGTCGACATAAACCGGGGTCAGCCCGGCGAACTGAACGGCTGACGGCACGACCATGCAGGTGTAACCCGGCATGACTATTTTGGCGCCGCGGGGCAGTTGCAATGCCCGTAATCCAACGTAGAGACCCACCCGTCCCTTGGCCAGCAGAAAGCAACGGCCGCCCCCCATAAAATCGGCGACTTCCTGGCTGAATTGTTCGGATTTGCTGCTCATTTTAGGGGACCTTCTACTTGCACTTGATGGCATCGAGAAACTGGGCGGCCAGAACCCGGTAGTCATGATGAAGTTTTACGTAACTCCGACCCCGCTGGCCCATGGCTTCCCGTTCCGAGGGTGTCGTTCGCATCAATTGTTGGATGGCGGCACTAATCGCGGCCGGACTTTCCGGTGGACAAGAAATGCCGGAATGGCTCTCGGTCACCGGATCATTGCCGGCCTCCACCGCATGAATCACAGGCTTGGCGGCCAGCATGTAATCCATGATTTTGTTCGGACTGATGCCGTAGCGATACAACGGTAACCGGTTCCAACCGAGAAATAGAACGTCCATTTGCGCAAGGAACAGGGGCACCGCTTTCTTGGCCACAGGAGGCAGGAACACGATATTGTTCGCGCCACTGCTTTTTGCCTTTGCTTCCAGCCTCGCCTTTTCAGGGCCTTGGCCCATCAAGACCCACACGGCGTTCGACGATTCCTTCAAAGACGCACTTTCAACAAATGCGTCCAAAGCGTTCGATAAACCATGCTGACCGACGTATCCGATTAGAAAGCGTCCCTCTGATTTCAGTCGAGCCAGCACAGCCGCATGTTGCTCTGGAAGCGGTGCAGGCGCCCCCCCGGTCTCATCGAGGTCGATTCCATTGGGGATGCAGGCGAACTTGCCGGCATCCATCCCGCGTTCGCGCAAGTAGTCGTCCACTTTCGGCAACAGGGAGACAATGCGGTCGGCGTGGCGATAAGCGTAGTTCTCTGTCCACTGAAGCCATTGAACAAACGGATTCCAACGCGACATTCCGCCGAGTTCGATGACCGAAAGCGGCCACAGGTCGCGGACCTCAAACACCAGTCTACTGTGGCATTTTTGGGCGATGCGGCGGGCCGGAAAAATGACAAACGGATGGGGAGACGAGGCGATCACGACCTCCGGCAAGGATGATCCCAAAATTCTAGCTTCATATCTGCGCAACTGGCGCACAAAGGTCGCCATGTTCCAGACCCTTCGCGCTCCGTTGCCCTGATAACGGCCCGTACGAAGCCAGACGTAACGAATGCCATCGATCTGTTCCTCGGCGATGTCGCCGGTGATCGTCGGATTCCGCACTCTTAAATGCGAGTAGGACGCCGCCACGATGGTCACTTGGTGTCCCATTCGGACCCATTCCCGAGCGAGGTAGTACGGCCGGAATTCCATGCCGTGTTCGGGACTGCCGGCATAATGATTAATAAGAAGAA
>CAZCDO010000054.1:0-20243 GCA_964497135.1 uncultured Verrucomicrobiota bacterium | reverse complement strand
TTCGGCCGGAAGGTGGACCTGAACACGCCGGGCAGTTTGAGCAAATACTTCCGGGACGAAGTCTTGGGCGAAGCGGAGGCGCTTTATGTCGCGGCATGACGACACCATGCAGGCGGCACACCCCGAGATACCTTGGCGGGAGATCATCGGCATGCGCAATCGACTGATTCATGGGTATGACTCCGTGGACAGCGATATTTTGTGGAACATTGTGTCCGCCGACTTCCCTCCGCTGTCTCGCCAGATTAGATGCTATTAAATTAAACCGGGACGCTGACCATGGGATTCTTTCTCGTACTGTTAGGGAGATGATTTCAGATATTGGAAATTCTGGCCCTGGCGAAGTCGATGCGTTCTTGTGAATTCATCTCGCAATCACACTCTGTTCCGATGGATTGGCGACTAAAATCCTTTTAGAACTGGCGCAAAATCAAACGCTGGAAGGCGTCCATGCGACGCAGGGGGGCGAAGCGTTGATCTTCGCGAACGAGCCGTATGATCTCGTCGCCGCCGATCCGGACGGCGGCCTGAACGGCCTTCAAGGCCTCGTCATTTTTAGAGGTCAGGACGTTAACGGCGGCCAGGTCGAGCCAAGCTTTGGCATCCGCAGGAACCCGTTCGAGATATTTTTCGAGGGCGGCAGCCATCAGGTCGTGCCGCCGTTCCTCGGCGGCCATGCCCGCGATCCGTAGATAGGCCTGGGGGGGGACCTGACGGGTACCGAGGATGTTCTGGCAGAGGGAAGCGAAGGCTTCGCCGATGCCCATGCGCCGGTAGATATCCGCCAATTCGAGGGCCTGATTGATATCCGTGGCACCCTTGCCGAGAATCGTTTCCAATTCGTGACGGCGCTTGACCATGCCGATCCGGTTTTGAATTTCCCGCATGAAGTCAAAGGCTCGGGTGTTGGCCGGGTCCATTTGGGCAAAGGTTTCCATGACGCGGTAGGCGTCTTCGAAGCGGTTGGAGCGCAGGTAGAGGTCGGCCAGGCGGAAATTGGCTTCCGGGCTGAGATTGTACAGTTCCAGCGCCTCTTTGAAGGCGATTTCGGACTGCCCCATGTGTCCCCGGACCGCATACAGGCCGGCGATGGCGCTGCGGAGTTTGGAGAAGGATTTCTGGGCGACCACATCGCGCTTGAATTTGGTGCTGGAGGTGAGCCGGCGGGTGTACCAATCCCAGAAATCGAGATCGTTGCGGATGACTTCTGGCGGAAGGGTGGGGATGGGCTCCCGGTTGATCTTCATGATCAGGCCGTGCGGGGTTAGATAAGGGTACATCCACTGGATGACATAGCTTTCTTCGACAAAGAACTCATGCCTGAATTTATTGCGGTCAAAGATCATCTGGGCGAGGATGCCGTTAATCAGCATGACGCCGCCGACGCCCTGCACGCTGACCCGTCCGTTTTCGATCTGGATATCGGCGCTGGCGGGAGTGACGCCGGTGCGGACATCCTCGATATATTTCTGGAAGGCCTGGTTGCCGTCGCGGGTGGAGGGGATGTAGATGGTGTCGCCGTAGAGGTCGCGCATGACGCTCATGTAGGTGTTATCGGCGAGGGCATTCTGGGTGATGAGGTAAACATCCTCGCGGACCCGGGCGGAATAGATCATATAGGTGGGAACGAAACGGCCCGGATCGGTGCCGCCGAAAAAGATGGCGCGGGGCCCCATTTCGGGGGGAAAGGCGGGATTGGGCAGGGGTTCCTCTTCCGCTTCGACTTCCTCGGAGATGGCTTCGGCCCCGCGGAGCTGGTAATTCCCGAATTGCCAGCCGAAATCGTGACCGGTCTGCTCGGCCCCGCCCATGATCCGGACCAATTCCTGATTATAGGCGTTTTCGCCGATGGGGACGAGCGGGAGGAGCAGGACGAACGTGACTCCCAGTCCTTTGATCCAGCGGTTACCGCGGAAGAGCGTATCGACAACCGCCAGGCCAAAGATGATGCCGTAGCCGATCCAAAAGGCGAAGAGGGCATGGGAGGAGATGAATTTGACCTTCTGAATGAAGGCGTCCTGGATATCCCCCTTGGGGTTGGCCAAGGCGATGAGCATGACGCTCATGACCAGGAAGCTGAGGACGGTGGCCATGATCCATTTCTGATCATCCCGATCGATTTCGAATTCGAGCCGGAATTGCGGGTGGCGGATGAAAATGGATACGAGCACGGCAAGGAGGACGGGCAGGATGGCGAATAGAATAACGCCGACCCGTTGGATGACGGACAGATCGGGTGCGACGGCATGCCGGAGCATCTGGAAGGCAAAAAAGGCATAGAGGGCGGCCATGCCCGCGAGGATAAGCCCCACCAGGATTTTCCCGGACCAGGTCGATTCCCGGTTGCGCATTTGACGCGCGAGATCCTGAATTTCGCCGAGGACGAGCGCGAATCCGCCGACGACGAGAAGAATGAGGATGGCGAGCGAACTGAGGCGGTAGAGGATTTCGATCAACTTGAAGTTCGTGGCGAATCCCGGGGCAAATTCTTCGATGGAGACCAGGACGCCGGCCACGATGGCGAGGACGCAGGCGAACAGGAAGGCGCGGAACCGGCGTTTGGCCACCGTGATGCCCCACAAGGTGAAGGGCATGAATCCGAGGATGGCAATGGGGAGGGTGAACTGGAAGCGCAGGTCCTTGAGATAGCTTCCGATCTGGTGGATGAAGGTCATACTAAAAATATCGGTGGGTACGATTTTCTCATACTGGCCGCGGGAGAGGGCGTGTTTGAAACCCTCCCAGGTCCGGGGATAGCCCCAGTTCATGGGCGGATTGAAGTCGGAGGCGATCGGCATGAAGAGATAAAGACCCAGTCCGAGTTCGGTGGCCAGAACGGTCCAGGCCACGGTTTTGCCCCGGGGGAAATAGAAGTAGGTCAGGATCAGGGCGATGGTGTTAACGATCAGGATGGCGACAAAACCCGGCAGGGTGAGCATCTGGAAAGTGGGGAGCAGGGCGATGAGTTTCCACGGAAGAATAAAGGTTTCGGTCCACTGGACGGAGGAAAAGCGACGCAAGGCCTCGATCTGGGGGAAAATGGTTTCGAGGGTGAGGTTCGGGGCCATTTGCTTGAGGAGGACCATGCCGACGATGGTCAGGATAATCCCGCCGATGAAGGTGATGCCGAAGAGGACAAAGCCGCGGAAAAGACGCAAATCCTTGGCGATCAGGAAGAAGACCAGCGGCACCAACAGGAGCAGGAGCACTTGGTAGTTGGTCAAGCCGATTCCGAAAACCAAGCCGGTCAGGATCAGGAGTTTATCGCTGGGTCTGCGGATCCAGATATACGCGAGCAGAAGGACCAGGGTCAGGAAAAAGGCGTTGAGGGCGTAGACTTCGACGATAACCGCTTGGGACCACATCACGGGACTGAACGCGAAGATCAGGCTGGCCGACACGGCACCGGACCAGCAGATGATGTTTTCGGAGGAAATCCCGAGGACTTCAGTGGTGCGTTTCATGCTCCGGAGCATGTCGCGTCCCGACCGGCAGAGGAGCAGGGCGGTGATCCCGGCGGCCAGCGCTCCGGCGACGGCCGATGCGAGGGCGATACTCCAGGCGGGGTTGGGTTGGCCGCGGAATCGGACAAAACCGAAGATTTCACTGAAAATCCAGACGATCATGGTCCAACTGGGATAGCCTGGGGGATGTGGCACCCCGAGATAATCGCCGGCAACGGCCAGTTCGCCGGAATCTTCAAGGGTTACGGTGGGCGCCAGACTGATGACATAGACAATCAGGCTGAGCAGAGTGGCGACCCAGAAGGCCGACCAGTCAACCCGGGAGAAGAATGGCCCGGAAGGGGGGGGGGGCAAGGTTAGGTCCGGCTCGTTAGTTTTAGGCGCCGGCGCATTGTTTTTTTGAACGACTTTCATGACACACCTCATCCCTGTAAGTTCCACTATTCCAAAATCGTCTGTCAAAATAGCATAAGGTCAGGCGGGGAACAAGCTCTAGGTTGATTGGAAAACAATTGGGTGCATCTGCAGTTATGTTGCGCGCAACATAACTGCAGATACGCCCCAGGCGTTTTTCGCCCTAATTAAAATTGCTACAGGCCGTGCAGATGGCGATCCTCAGCGCACGATGAACATTGTTCCCGGAGGGGGCAGGAGTTCGTATGCGCCCATGTCCACCCCGCCGCCGGCTACCCGGGCGTTTCCGATCAAATCGAGGGTCGAAGCCATCCAGGGTTGCACGCGGCCGCGGTTCAAGCACGGCGATTCCTGCTGTAATTGGAAATTCAACGCGCCGGCATTCACGAACAGCGGATTGTCCGAAATGTTATTGTTCACCCCGGCCGTCAGTTCCGCCGCGCAACTATAGGAGAACCGGCTTAAATCCGCCGAATACACATCCGAGGCCACGGCCGTGGTGATGTTGGAATTCAAGAAGGCAATGGTATTGGAAATGGCGCCGCCGGTGGCGTAGATGCCGCCCGCCGTCGTGCTGGGATTCCAGACTTGATTGGAGACCACCGTCGCGTTCTCGAGCGTCATGCCGGCGGTCAGATAGATACCGCCGCCCAGGCCGAGCGTGCGGTTCGGTCCCGCCCGGTTACCTGTAACCAGGGCATTGCGAATCCAGCCGGTCGTGCTTTCCGTGTATATCGCACCGCCCCAGGAGCCGTAATGACCGTAGGAATCGGCCTCGTTATTGCGGAACTCGCAATTCCACGCGGTTAACGCGCCGCCACGCGCCGCCAGGGCCCCGCCCAGGGTGCGCGCATTGTTGCTGCCGGAGGTGTTGCGGGACCGGTTACTCTCAAACCGGGTGCCGCGCAGGGCAACCGTCGAGTTGTCGCTAAATAGCGCGCCGCCCCAGCCTACGCCATTTCCGGCGGAATTCGCCTGGTTGTTGCTGAAGATGCAGTCCGCGATTTCGAGGGATGAATTGAGGATCCGCATCCCGCCGCCGCTGCCGATGTCCACCGGGGTTTCGCCGCCGAATGTCGTGTTGCCACCGGCGATCGTAATCTGTTCCAATAATCCGCTGGCGACCCCCGAGACCATCATCACCCGGAAGTTGCCGCCGGCCGAATTGCGCGTGAAGCGGGTTGGCCAGAGGGCGGTGTCGCGGGGGCCGGGACCCACCG
This sequence comes from uncultured Verrucomicrobiota bacterium, assembly GCA_964497135.1. Lineage (GTDB taxonomy): Bacteria > Verrucomicrobiota > Kiritimatiellia > CAIKKV01 > CAIJXV01 > CAIJXV01. The sequence goes on along the minus strand of CAZCDO010000054.1, from coordinate 15,145 downwards.
TCGCCACATCGCCCTCATAACCACCCCGAATCCGCACGTCCGTATGACCCGACCAGATTAAACTCGACAGGTTGCTGTACGTGCCGCCCGCGACGTAAATCGTGTTGGAATAAGCCGCGAAGTCCAGCGCGTTCTGAACCGCATTGAAGGCCGTGGCCCAACTCAAGCCGTCCGAGCCATCGCCTGTCTGGGAGACGTAGATCGCCGAGGAACTCACATGGATGTAATTGCTACGGATCAGACTGCTTTCCTCGGTGGTGCTGGTCACCCGCAGGCGCACGGAGTGTCGGCCGGCGAAATAATCATTGGTGACGACCCGCAGGTCGATGCCGGTCATGTCATTGGTGCCGTCATTGTCGAAATCCCAGAAGTAGTCCAATCCGTTTGTCACGCTGCCGCTCACCGCGGCGGTGAAAATCACCCGGAGCGCATCGAGTCCGAGCGTTGTGTCGGCGGTGAAGGCGATGGCTAAGGGTCCCTGGCCGCCTTCCTGCGTCTCGAAACAGCCCAAGTCGGGGGTGTCGCCGCTGACGCGCGAATTGCGGTCGATGTCCAGCGCGCCCGACATCCAGTCCAGTTCTAATCCCGCGTCGATGGCCGGCGAACCCGGTCCGAGCCGGTAATTTTGCGCCCCGACGTTGGCGAAACCCGGTTCGCCATCGACATTGCCCGTCCCGGATCGGAACGGACGCGTCAGGGAATAAGTCAACGTTCCGCCGGTGGCGGGAACGCTGGCGTCGACGCTGTCGAACTGGCGGATATTCGAGGCGAAGATCGAGTTGCTGACCACCACGCTGCCGGAGAGGAAGGCGCCGGCGGTTTTTTCAGTTTCGGTGTTTCGGTTGCCCGCCACCGTGACGCTCTCGATGATTCCGCCGGAGGCATAGAGCCCGCCTCCGTCCCAGGTGCACTGATTGTCGGCCACCAAGCTGTTGCGCAGCAGGCCGCCGGACATGAAAACCCCGCCTCCGCCGTATGTCACCGCCGCGTTCCAGACGCGATTGGAGACGATCACGCAATCCATCACCTGCATACCGGCGGTGATGTAGATGCCGCCGCCAAAGCCGCGATCCACCCGGTTTGGGCTCGCCTGATTGCCGATCATCAGCACATTGCTGACCAGACCGATGGCCCCGGTCATGTGAATCGCGCCGCCGTAGGATCCGTGATGGCCATAGGCATCGGCGGAGTTGGTCACAAATACGCTGTCCAACACCGTCAACCGCCCACCGCTGGCGGACAACCCCCCGCCGAAGCATCCGGCGACGTTGGACCACGAGATGTTGCGTGCCCGGTTGCCGGAGAAGCGCGTGCGCGTGACCGTTCCGGTCGAGTTCTGGAAATAGATCGCACCGCCATAGACGAAACCGTTTCCGACGGTGTTGGCCTGGTTGTTGCTGAATACGCAGTCGGCGATATCGACGACGGAGTCAATAAACCGCAAAGCGCCGCCGCTGCCCGGCGCCGGGATGGCATCCACCGATGTCGTGTTGCCGTCGGCGAAGGTCAGGCGCTCGAAGCGGACCCCTTTAACAAAGGTCACGTCGATGATCCGGAAGGTGCCGGCCGCGGCGTTGCGGCGCAGGACCGTCGCCCATTGATCGACGTCATACGGTCCGGCTCCGACGGTTGCGACGTTGGCCTCATAGCCGCCTCGCAGCGTGATATCCCGGCGGTCGCCCAGCATGAGCGAGGCGTTCAAGGTGAAGGTCTGGCCGGCGATGTAAAGCGTGTTCGAGCCACTGGCGAAATCCAGCGCCTGCTGGAGGTTGGTGAAGGCCGTGGCCCAGCTCAACCCATCGCTGCCGTCGCCGGTTTGGGAGACGTAGATTTCCGATGCCGAAACGAAGATATAGTCCGTGCGGGTGGAAATCTCCTCGTCGGTCTGGTCGTTGGTCACGCGCAGGCGCACCGAGTGGATGCCGGGGCCATAGGGATGTTGCACGGTGGCCTTGTCCATTCCCTGCTCATCGAAATCGCCGTCATTGTCGAAGTCCCAGTAATAGGTCAACCCATTGGTGGCGTTGCCGGTGACCAGCGAGGTGAAGGTGACCAGCAGGCTGTCGAGCCCGGCGATCCGGTCGGCGGCGAAGTTGATCATCAGCGGCACGTCAGGGATGCCGGTTTCATAACAGCCCATGTCGGGGCCCTGATTGAGAATGCGGGGCAACCCGGCCAAGTCCGTGGCGCCGTCCATCCAGTCCAGCAGGGTGGCGGTGTCTTCCGCCGGGGAGCCGGGCCGCAGACGGAAGTTGCCAGTGGCGGTAACCATGAAGTCCGGATCGCTTGCCGTGTTGCCGGTGCCCACGCGCAGCGGCATGGTGCAGGCGTAGGAGACGGTGCCGGAGTCGGAACTGATGCTGACATCCAGGTTGTCATAGACGCGGGTATTGAAATAGGAGATCGTGTTTTCGACGATCCCTTTGAAAATATGGATGCCGGCGATGGTCATGGCGTTGGTCGTGGCGTTATGGACGACGGTGACATTCTGGAGCCGCGCGGTGTCGCCTTGCAGATTCACGCCCCCCGCCGTATTTTGCGTGGAATTGCTCGCGATCAGCGAGTTGCGGACCGTGCCGCCGTTCATCCATATCCCCCCCGTATGAATGGTGGCAAAGTTGTTTTGGATGACCGAATCCTCCACCAAACTGAGATTTGCGCCGGTCATATAGATGCCCCCGGCAGCGCCGTTGACGGTGTTGCCCACAATCCGCGTCCGTCTGACAACCGGGACGCCTCCGTTCAGATAAATGGTGCCCGTACTGCGTTGATTGGCGATACTGGCGCCGACATTGCCGATAAATTCCGAATCCGTCACCGTCACCCGTCCGCCGGTCGCGAAGATTGCAGATCCGTCTCCTACACCCGTCGAACTGACTCCGCCCCCAGAGAGGCGATTTTCGCGAAACAGGCAGTTGGTGATGATGAGGGTGCTGTTCAGCGAATAGATCCCGCCACCAAAAGAGGATAGGTTGCCGGCGCTCGGTTGAACGTGATTGGTATGGATTACGCAGGTGTCGATCATCAGGTCGGAATTGGTGATGTACAATCCCCCGCCGAAGTCCGATACGTCCGATCGCGACCGGTAGCCGTTGCGAATGGTCACTCCGCGCAGCCAGGCGTTGCTGACGTTGAGGATGCTGAAGATGCGGTTGGTGGTGCTGGCGGGGCGCGCCAGCACGGTGGGCCACTGCGTCGGATCGGCGGCGCCGGGTGTGCCCACGCCCTCGTACCCGCCCATGACCCGCAAGCCGGAATTGGTCCAGAGCAGTTCGTTGGTAATGGCGTAGTCGCCGCCGGCGATGTAGATATCCTCGACGCCGCTGGTAGCGACATTGAGCGCGGTCTGCAGGCTGGTGAAAGCCGTGGCCCAGTTCGTGCCGGCGGAACCGTTGCCGCTCAGCGCGACATACCGGCCGCGGCGGGTAATAAAAGAGATGGCTTCCAGCGCCCGAGCGTTGGTCTGGCTATCGACGGCGAACGCGCGGTACCAGTAGGTCTGGTTCGCCTTCAGTTCGGTGATGTTGGTTGCGACGAACTGCCCGGCCGTCCATCCGCCGCCCAGCCAGTCGACCCGTTGCCAGCCGCTGGTGGTGTCGCCGCCGTTCGCCGTGCCCCAGCCGAAATACACATCGGCGGGTCCGCCGGGACCGGTATGCAGGAGCACGCCGTTCAAGGTGGCGGAATGCGCGGTGATCTCCGTGGCATCCCGGTTGCGAACGATCAACTCGTCGATGCCGCTTTCGACCGCCCCGAAAGTCGTGAAGGCCGCCGGATCGCTCTGGTTCATCGCATCGGCCCGGATCCAATCGGCGGACCGCGTTCCGAACGTCACGCGGGCCTCGTCCATCAGTCCATCGAAGGGCTGGGTGAAGCCATTGTAGGCGCTGCCTAGAGATTTGGTTCCCAGCAGATTGACCGGCGAATAGGGCAGGGAACCCAGCGCCACGCCGTTGGCGTAGAGGGTACCGGTGGGGGCATGTCCGTCGAACACGAAGGCCAGATGCTGCCATTGATCGTTGTTTAAGCCCGAGCCGAGGCCGCCGCGGTAGACGCCATCATAGTATCCGATCTGTCCGGCGGCCGGTTCGTTCCACATGGGGATCAAACGGCCGGTCAGGGCATCGAACAGGTAGCCGCGGGTGGTCGTCTGGGGTGATTTAACCCAGAACTCGAAGGTATAACTGCGGCGCGAGTTCCATTGTCCGTCGAAGCTCAGCGCGGAAACATCGACCCGGCGCGCTCCCGTGAAATCCTGCGCGCCCCCGATGCGGCCGGAGGCCGCCACGACACCGAGGTTGGTGCCGTGAAACGCGTTGGGGGTCGAATCCTGGAATTGGTTTATATTCGTTACGGCATGCAGATGCCAGACGGCGAGGAAGTTGGCGGACCAGGTGGCGCCATTGGTGGTGTAGGCGGGGGCCGCGACGCGCGCCGGATCGCCCCACATCGCCCAGATCGTGGTGTTGGTCGAAGCCAGTTCGGGCACTTTCACCCAGACAAAGGAATCGCCGCCCACGGTCCATTGTTCGATCTCGTAATTCAGCTCGCGCGTGCCTGTGCCGTCGGTAAAGCGCAGGTCGCGGCCGGAGGTCGGGGACAGGAACTGCGAGTAGTTGAAGTTGGTCACGGTTTCGTTGAGTTTCACCAAGGCCGGGTAGTTGACGAGCGTTTCGGTGCCCGTGTAGCCGGTAAAGGTGATTGGCATCCGATAGGTAAAAGCGGCATCGTCGTCGCGGATCGTGGCCACACCCCGCCACCGGGCGAGGCGGGCGTTCTGCGCGTTGCTGAGGTTCAGGAAGAACCGCTCGGAGGGCCACTCATCGGCCGTATCGCCCGCGACGGAGACGGTTACGGTCGCGGACGTCGTCGCGCCTCCCGCGATGGAGAGCGCGCCGTTGGTGGCGGTGTAATCCGTCCCAGACGCGGCCGTGTCGTTCGTCGAGGCGAAGTTCACGGTGACGTTTGTCGCTCCACCGGCCACCGATACGGTGAATACCGCGTTGACCGTGCCGGCATCGCCCTCGGTGACGGTCACGTCGTTGACTTCGACGCGCGGGCCGATATACCGCAGGCCGGTCACGTACACCTGTTTGTTCATGTAATCGTTGACGAGGGTGGCGCCGCTGGCGTCCCACAGCAACGGATCGAGCGCGCTGGCGTCGATCTGCCCGTTGCCGAAGGTGGTCAACACGCCCGAATAGGTCAGGAATACGATCCGGTCGGTGAGATCGGCCGTTCCGCCGCCATCCTTGAGGCGCAGGGTCCAAGTGGAGGTGAGGACGAGGTTCCCGCCGACTTGCACGCGGGTATTGTCACCCAAAGGATTCAACTGGCTTTCGAAAACGGCTCCGTTATTCAGCGTCAGGTTGGTGGCCATTTGCAGGACGCCCACGCCGGCCGCGCCGGGCGCAAAAACGCCGCCACTGGCAACGGTCACGGCGCCGCTCACCGTGCCGGATCCGCCGAACGTGGCGCCGGCATTGACCGTCACGGCCCCGGCGCCGATCAAGCCGTTCACCTCGGTGCGGCCGCCACTGAGCGTCGTCGCGCCGGAATAGGTATTCGTCGCCATCAGCCGCAACGTGCCGTTGCCGTTTTTGGTCAGCGTCCCGGATCCGAGCGCCAGGGGTCCGTTCAGATCGGTATTTCCATTGCCAGTGACGGTCAGCCCTAGGTTGACCGACGAAATCGTTCCGGTCATCGTCAGCGTGTCGCCCGGCGTGAGCGAGGCGATCGTGGGGGCCGTCGTCACTAGCGTTACGGCCTGCGGCACCGTGTTGTTGCCGAATTGACTGACCAGCGCGCCGTAGACGGGACCCACCAACGAACTCCCCCCTCCGTTCAGGCTGAGCGTGAAGCGGTTGACCGGGTCGGCGATGCCCACTCCGTCCAGCACCAGGCTGGTGCCGGACGCTACCGTGATGGCGCGCGTGGTGGAGGGGACTCCTAACGCTTGGGAATGGCTCAGCCGCAGCGTGCCGGCGTTGATGGCGATCGGCCCATCGAAGGTATTGGATCCGCCCAGCCGCAGCGCACACGTGCCGGCTTTGACGATCCCCACACCGACGGCGCCTGTGACCACCGCCGGCACATCGAAATCGATTGTGCCAGGACCGTCCGCGCCGAAGGAAATCGTGAGCGTGCGCGTGGCGGCGCCCAAATCCAGGTTGCCGCGCACGGCCGACTTACCGGTCCCACTCCCCGAAAAGGTGACGTCGCCGCCCAGCTTAAGCGTGCCGCTGCCGGTGTCGAGCGTCGTGGTGAAGCCGGGCAAGGGCGTGATGGTCAGCGTGCCGATCGTGAGCGTCCCCCCGCCGGTCGAATTGGTCAACGGAGTCGAAACGCCCGTCGGACTAATGTGCGAGTAAACGAACATATTGCCGATCGTATCGCTCGATCCGTTGAAGTCCAACTGGCCCGAGCCGTTGAGCGTAATCGCAACGGCGTCGCCAATCATGTTGTTGTTGCCGCTATATTTAACTCTGCCGCCGCTGTTGACAGTAATCGCGCCAGCGCCGGGGATTGCGTTTACTCCTGCTTGCTTGTTCAGCAACAACGTGCCGCCATTCACGGTTGTAGCGCCGCTGAACGTGTTGGCGCCCGCGCCGCTCAGGGTCAGCGTCCCCCCGCCGTTCTTGATGAGGGTGCCGGTGCCCAATCCCAGAACACCTCCGAGATCCAGATCCCCTTCGCCATAGGTGGTTAAGCCAAGGTTGACCGCCGTCATATTTCCCCCCAGCGTCAGCTTACCGCCCAGGGAGGCCACCTGCGTCGCGGCGGCCAACGTGATGGCGCCGGGGACGGTATTGCTACCCGACTGGTTGATCAGCGCGCCGCTGATTGGACTGTACAGCGTGTTGCCCGCACCATTCAGGCTTACCGTCGAATAATTGGCCGGAACCGTGATGTTGCCGTTCGAGCCGTCGAACACCAGACTTGAGGCGGCGGCCACGGCGAAGGTGCGCGTCGCGCTCGGTGTACCCAGCGCCTGCGGATGGTTGGCGATCAGCGTGCCCGTGATCGAAACCGGCCCGTCGAACGTGTTGGCCCCGCCTAGGCGCAGGGTCCCCGTGAGGGCCTTTGTGATCCCGTGCGTCGCCGCGCCGTCGATCTTCGCCGGCACGTTCAGATCGATGAAGGCATCGGCGGCCACGCTGTTTCCGACGGTGAAGGTGCGGGTGGCGCCGTTGAGGTGCAGGTTGCCGCCGATGACAGCCGTCCCCGGATCGTTCAGAACGCTATACGTGACATCGCCGCCCAGCCGAAGCAGGCCCGAGCCGGTCTGGACATACGCTGAGGAACCGGCGGGTCCGGCGCCCATCGTCAAGCTCGCCACTGTCAGATCGCCACCAGCCACCGAGTTGGTGATGCCGCCCGAGTAGATCGTCACGGCGCCAAGCGTATCGGTCTTCCCGAAGACGTCGAACTTCCCGGTGTTCCAGATCGTCAGCGGTATCACGGCCAGATCGCTGGCCGCGCCGTACCGGACCTCGCCGTCATTGACCGTCAGGGCGCCGGTGGTCCAGGTGCTGGTCGCATTCAAGACTAGTACGCCCGTCCCGTCTTTCGAGATCCCGCCCGTGCCGGTGACCGGCACGCCGACCGTCAGGACGCGGCTGCCTTCGGTATTGATGAAGAGACGGTTGGCGGACTGGGCGATTCCGCCGGTGCTCGACCCGCTACGCCGGATTTCAAAGTCGTCGTTCCCCGTCAGACTCAGCCGACCCGACGTGATCGTCAGATTGCTGGACCCCGTGCTCCCCAGGTCGATGTATTTGCCCGCGCCGGGACTGTCGATCCACAGCGAATTGACCGTGCGGGCGGCCGTCAATAGCTCCATCGGCGAGGTGTTGGCAGCGGTGAAGACCGTGTTCAGCAGGGTCTGCGCCGTTCCGCCATTGAACTCCGCGCCTTCGCCCACCGTGAAGGCGCGCAGGCCGTAGGTCGCGTCGTAATAGGCGGGCACCCCGCCCACTGTAGCCCAATTGGCCACAGTGCCCGCCGTTACGCCCGCTGTAAACTTCACCCGCGGATGGTCTCCCGCCCATCCCAGCGTGCCGTTTTGTCCGACGAAATTGACGGTGCCCGCGCCGGCGGTGAAGCCGCTGAAAACCACCTCCGCCGACGATCCGGCGCCGCTGCCGTTGATGACTTCGACCGTAGAGGCCCCGCTGCTCGGCGTGGCCACGCCCAGCGACTCGCTCGCGGCTTGACCATTCTTGCCGCTGAAGCGGAACGTGCCGCCCTGAAAGGTGATCCCCGGCGCCGTGCCGGTCAGCCGGTCGGTATCGTTGACTCCGGAATTATCCAACAGCAACGTGCCGCCGCCGAGCAGGGTGAAGGCGGTCGTGCCGCTGAGGGGCAATTCCCCGTTTCCGCTCAGGGCCAGGATGCCGTCGGTGACTCGGACCGTGCCGGCACCGGACCATGTACTGCCCGCCCCGGCCAGGTCTTGACGGTTCGTGCCGCTTTTGACGATTCCGCCCGTTGTCCCGGTGAAGCGGCCGCTGAAGTTGGTGCTGACATTATTGCGCCCGATCGTCAGGGTGTTGGCCACCAGATCGACCAGTCCCGAGCCGGAGAGCGAGCCGATTGCATCCGCCGCCGCCAGCGACAGCGTGCCGTTGACGACCACGTCGGCGGCGTCGGGCAGTACATCGGCCGCGCCGATACCCAGGGTTGCGCTGGGAACCACCGTGATCCGACTGCCGTTCGTGGCCGTATTGTAGTTCGGTGATGCCATGAGCGTGACCTTCCCGAGCAGGGGCGCCGTTCCGTCCACGCTCGTGGGACTACCGATGATCAGTTCGTTCGCGCCGAGCTCTAAGCGCTGCGCCACCGTCAAAATGGTGTTGGTCGAGGCGGCCATCACCCCGCCGTTCGGTCCGATCACGATCTTGCCGTTGAGAACGGCGGAGATTGTCCGGGCGAACAAATCGTTGACCAGCATGCCGCCCACTCCGCCGGCCGACCGGTTCAGCGTCATAACCGTCGTGTCGGCCGTTGCGGGATTGACCGGTGTCAAGCCCGCCATGACCACGTAGATTGGCGACTTCGAGCCCAGATAGGTGTCGAGCGGCTCGACCGGCGACCCGTACCCCGTGAGGTTTAAGCGCACAATCGTGCCCGGTGCGAGGGTCGCGGCGGCTGCCTGCGCCCCACTGAAGCCGCACAACGCCGTAATCACCTCCAGGATCGAGCCCGCCTCGAACGTCAGCGCTCCCGTGCCCGTCAAGCCGCCGGCGTTGTTGGCCAGCAGACGACCCCCGCGTTGGACGGTTGTGGCGCCGCTGAGTCCGGCGGGGTTGAGGGTCATCTGGAGTGTGCCGCCGCGCTGAACCGTGGCCGAGGCGATCCCCGATCCGCTACCCAGGGCATTGGGTGAATAGACTTGCAGGGTCGCCCCGGGTGTGACGACAAAATTGACCAGCTTGCCGGCGGTGGTATCGCCGAACACGGCCGCATCGTCATCCAGGATGACCGAGCCGATGATATTCGCGTTCACCGTGCCCGCTCCCGCCAGGCGGATGACCGGGCCGCCCACCGTCGGGGCGGTGTTGCCGAGAGTCAACGCCGAGGGGACCGCACCGGGATACGCCATGCCTTGTAGATAGATGTCGCTCGTCCCCGTCCCCACCTCGATCGTCCCTAGGTGCCACGTCACGGTTCCGCGCTGGGTGCTGATGCCCTTGAACGGTGTGCCCGTGCCAATCGTAACCGCCCCGTTCGTATTGTTCTGCGCGGCCGCGATCCCGTAGTACAGGTCGGCCGCCGTGCCCAGGTTCCGGATGGAGCCGATGGCGAGGTTGAGGGGCGCCGCCAGTGCCGGGTGGCCGATGATGGCGTCTTCGGCCAGCACAATATTCGTGTAGGCGCTCCCGCCGATGCCCCGATCCAGACTGTTAAGCCCGGTTCCGGCGCTCACCGCGGCCCCATACACGAGCGAGCGCGGTCCGATGTAGAACGTGTCATCCGCGGTAAAGGCATAATTGGGGATTGAAACATACCCACCATTGTAGATCGAGTAATCTGGCCCCGTCGCGTTGGCCGTCGCCCCGATATGGCCCAGAATCAATGCGGCGTTGTCCACGACGACCGGTCCGGTGCCGAGATACCGCCGATTGGCTGTGGCGGTGATGGTCAGCGCTCCCGCATTGACGAAAGTGCCGCCCGAATAGTCGTTGTCGGCCGCCTGCGAAAAGGTGACGGTGCCCGCCGTACTGCCGTCCTTAACAAACGCCACGACATTACTACTGCCCGCCGGGTTGTTCCGCACCAGCGCCGACCAGGCCAGGTTTTGGCCGGCATTCTGATAAACGTAGAGGGGAGTTAATACCCCGTTGCCCGCGCCGGCCGTGACGTAGCCCGTGGTGCCCAACAGGTTGTTGGCGTTGTTGTTCTGCTTGAGGTAGGCGCCGGACACGAGGGTGAGCGCATTCGTGCCCAGGTTCAGGTCGCCGTTCAGGTTCCAGTTCAGCGAGTTGATGGTGTTATTGCCCGTGATGGTCTGGGCGCCGGTCACCTTGATGTTGTCGGTCGCGCCGGCGCCTTGGATCGTGCCGCCGTAGGTGGCCAGGGCGGTGATGCCGTTGGCGCCGTGGGTGGCCCACTCGTTGCCGGTGCGGATATAGCCGGGCAGGATGCCACCGACGGGTGAAGGAGGGGTTTGGAAGAGAATCTGAGCGACGTTGGCCTCCGCGGTGCCCAGCGATGTGCCGGTGAAGTTGACTGTGGCGCCGAGATCCGCAGCCAGGTCGGCAAAGATCAGTTTGGGGGTGCTGGAAGCATGGTTGCGCGTGACATTGATGGTGGAATAAGCATTGCCCAGGGTGAGCGAACTGAGCGTTTGGGTCATCGCGGCCGCATTGTAGGACGCGCTGTAATTGAACGTGCCGCTTTCGAGCCGCAGGGCCGGGCGGTTGCCATCGCTCCCGAGCCGGTTGACCGCATAACCGGACGCCGACGCAGTGATGTTATCTTCGATCTCGAACCGGCTGCCGGGGCGAACGGTGACGGTATGGGCCGAGGTCATGCCCGGTAGAACCGCACCCTGGATAGCGGCGCCCGTGGTATAGGGGTGGCCGCTCAAGCGCAGCGTGCCGCCGTCCATATCCACCGTCAGGTTGCCGGAGAACGTGTTGCCTTCATTGTTAATTAATGACAGCATGCTCGACAACGTGCTGGCAAATCCACCTTTGAGCGTTAGTCCGCCCGATCCGGTCAGGGGGCCGCCCAGAATGGCAGCGAAATTGCGTGCGACCTCAACCGTGTTGGTGGTATCGGTATTGAGTCCCGCCAGGTAGGTGCTTTCCAGGGCCAGAGTTTGTCCCCGACTGACCAGGGGAATTCCCCACGTCGCCCAGCCGATCCCGGCGGCCACGAGCGCCAAGGCCCAGCACTTGCTCACCCCGCCCCTCCCAACGACCGGTTTGACAAACGCTCTGCGATTCCACAGGCTGCAAGGCTTCATGGTTTTCTCTCCGGAGGACGATTATTCGAAATGGACACCCTTCAACTGAACGTGGTAGATGCCCCCGGACCAGGCCAATAGCCGATGTCATGCAGTGCATGCCGTGATCCGAACACACCCTTCCTATATTTTGTAATTATCCCAAAATTCTAAATTTCAGGCAAGGATTAACGGCTTAACGGCGGGCGCATCTGCGATTCGGTGCAGTGACCGCGTGAACCCAAGTAAGTCGGGCATTCCTGCCCGACTCCGGGGGGGCGGGGGCGTGTCAGGCAAGAATGCCTACTTGGGAGCCGGTTACGAAGTGCACCGAATCGCAGATGCGCCCCTTAACGGCTTAACGGCCGACAGGATAACCGGAAGCCGATTTTCGAGCTTGACGCGGCCCACCGATCGGCGAAACGTAGCGAATGGTGAACGTGAACGGGTACGAGGACGGGAACGGGTACGAGGACGGGAACGGGTATGAGAACGTGAACGGGGACGAGGATGTGAACGGTTGCGAGGACGGGAACGGGTACGAGAACGTGAACGGGGACGAGGACGGGAACGGGGACGAGGACGTGAACGGTTACGAGGACGGGAACGGAGAGCGGGAAGGTGCAGAGGAAACAGGGAATCGGCCCTAATTGCGATACCGAACTCGGCGCCGAATTTGAGGTGGTCCTTTTTTGGGGGGAGGGCGAGACTGCGGCGAGCCGTTCTCCCCCGTTTGTCGTGGCGCCGTCAGGCGTATGCCCTCCGTTCACAGCGGAAGCGGTTCACGTGCCCGTATACGAAACGTAGCGAATGGTGAACGTGAACGGTTACGAGGACGGGAACGGTTACGAGGACGGGAACGGTTACGAGGACGGGAACGGTTACGAGGACGGAACGGAGAGCGGGAAGGTGCAGAGGAAACAGGGAATCGGCCCTGATTTTCGCTGGGTCCCCTCCCGTAAAGTGGTGGCCGCAGGTCAGGGTGAGTTGTCCCCTGTTTCCGGTTTAATGGCGAGGGATAAGGAAAGGGGGGGGGCTGCAGTTAGGCGATGTCGTAGGGCCTTCGCTCGTCGAAGGCCGCCTTGGAACAGGCACGCCGACAAGCGGCGGCCCTACCTGTCGACGCATGTATGCACCGAATCGCAGTGTGGAAATCAGGAGGCGGCGACCGCTTCCGCCATGGCCCGGATATTTTCGGGGGGGACATTGGGCAGGAGCGCCTCATGGCTGGGGCTGACCACGAGGGCGGGGCCGAGGAGGTCGATGACCCGCCGGACGTCGCGATGGATATCATCGGGGTTACCCCGAACCAGCAATTCCTGCGTGTCGATCCCGCCCATGAAAGCGATCTTTCCCTTGAAATCGCGGGCGAGGGTGGCGGCATCCATATCGGCGGCGCGGGCCTGGAGGGGGTGGAGGGCATCGACGCCGGCGTCGATCAGGCGGCCGATCACCTTGTGGATGGCGCCGCAGGAATGAAGAATGACCTGGTAGCCGTGGGCATGGCCCTGATCGGTGAATTTTTGGAACCAGGGGAGGATGAACCGGTCGAACATATCGGGTGCGAGGAAAAGATCCAATTGCGTGCCGAAATCGTTGCCGAAGAAAAAGCCATCCACCTCGCGGCCGGCCAACTTGAAAAAGTCCTCATTGCATTGCAGGTAGAATTCGCACACCCGGCGGGTGACGGCCTCGACGACCTCGGGATGGGTGTACATTTTGACGAAATAATTCTCCATGCCGAAGAGGTCCATGACGTTATGAAAAAAACAGCACCACATGCCGCTGGCCCGGTAATAGGGGCCGCAAGCTCGGAGGATGGCGAGATCGGCTGAATAATCCATATGCCGCGGATCGGGCCAATCGAGCCGGTCGATCTCACGGGGGTCTTCACAGCGGGCGAGAGGGCCGGGGGTGCCATGGCCGAGGTTGCACTCCAGGCCCTTGGTGACGGCAAACATGGCTTTGCCTTCCGGATGGCGGTAACTGCTCCATTGCGGGCAAACCCAGCGGAAATCGTCGTGAAACAGGGAATAGAGCCCTTCCAGATTGGGAACCTTGAAGTGGTTTAAATAGAGCGGCACGGTATCGGGGTGGGGGTGGCCCGTCCAAAAACCACAGCGGTCGGCGGATCGTTTATCGAAAATGGTGCGCAGTCGCTCGCGGGAGGTCATGGGGTTATTGCTCCAGTCGGGGGTTGATTAAAGGAATTCCATAGGGGCCATCTTCCAGAACGAGAAGGGTTTTGTCTGACGGCAGGCGATCGATGGCGTGTTGGACCATTTGTTCCACAGCCTGGCGAGGATCGGCCGGGAGACACAGGCCGGCTCCGCCGTCAATCCCGGGCAGCGAATGAGTTTTGAACAGGGGACCCGTGATCTGGGGTGCGCAATAGATCAGGCGGCCGGTAGACCCCAATTTGCGTAGGACTCGCCCCCACATCTGGACCTGCCATTGTTCGGGGATAAACGTCCAGTCGGGTTTGAGCAGGTGAGCATCCAGCCCATCCGGACCGAGGGAGCGGAGGAGGGGCAGGACGGACTTGTACCGGGCGCTTCCAATCGGGTCGGGGTCGGAATGACAAGCGAAGAGAATCAGGGTTCCGCCCGGTTTCACTCCGCGAACGGCCTCGACGCCGGCTTTGCCGGCCTGGTAATGGTTGACCCCCACAAAGCCGGCATGGGATAAGACCGCGTCAAAGGCGTGGGGAATGACCAGGGCTGAATCCGCCAGGATGGCCGCACAGGCGGCCGCGTGGACTTCGCGTATTCCTCCGCCCCAGACTCCGGTTATTTGGCGATGGCGATTGATCGTGCAATTCAAGGTGTAATCGCAACCGGCCAGTGCGGCCACAGCCCGGGATTCGGTCAGACACGGATTGTCGGTCAGGTTCAGACTTTGGCAGCGGGGATCGGCCATCATGGCCGCACCATGGAATTCATAGGTGACTTTTTCGCCGGCGATCCCGGGGCAAATGGACTTGGACCCGCCGCTGGCGCCGGCCATGAAATGGGGTTCGACCAGGCCGGTGAGGATTTTGACGTCGGCATCCAGGTAATGGGTGTTGATCCAGGCTTCGGTGCCGCAGGGAGTGATTCCGACCTGGCGCAATTGAGCGTCGTCGCGTCCGTCGTGCTGGAGCAGGCGGATACCACCGGTCCACAAGCGGTCGGGCAGGAATGATTTTAATTCCGTTTCGCTCAAGGCGCGATGGGTTCCGGCGGCGACCAGGACGTCGATCCGACGGATATCGGCCGCGACCAGTTGATCGATCAAGGGAATCAGAAGGCTGTCGGATCCGCGATAGGGAACCGGGCGGGTGTTGTCGCTGACGACGATGAGCGCCCGGCAGTTGGGTCCGGCGGAGAGGCGGCGGATCCGGGCCAATTCGGAGAAGGGGAGTGAATTCAGCGGATGAGCCAGGGCGTTGCGGATGGCTTCGGAGGGGAGGGGGAGTGGGGGGGTGTTGGGGAGGGAGCGGACGGCAGCCGAATCCGGGATCCGGATGTGGATGGATTGGGTGCCATATTCAAGTTCGAGGGTGGGCAAGGAAACCTCCGCTTTCCAGAAATGTACTGTGGGGCGGGCGCAGAGGGAAGCGCAAAGTTAGCAAAGAAGATACTTGCCATCTACCAGAGGACAGGCACCCGATTTTTGCGTGAAGCCCCGCAAAAAACGGGTGCCTGTCCCGTT
>CAZCDO010000053.1:0-21073 GCA_964497135.1 uncultured Verrucomicrobiota bacterium | reverse complement strand
GTAACGGGGGTTCAAATCCCTCCCCCTCCGCCATTCTTCGCTCTGCGCCCCAAAGCGGGCTTGAGCTACGAGTGGCAAGCTATTTGGGCGCAGAACGAAGAATGCCCTGCGAAGCACCAGCCAGTAGGCGCAGGGCGTAGCAGGGCAGGCCTTTTATCATTGGAGGATAACTCATGAAATGGCTAAACCTCATTCTGTGCATGGGGATGGCCCTACTGGCAAGCGGGTGCGTCCTGACAAAAATCGTAACGGTTCCGATGCGGATTGGAGGCGCGGTGGTTTCCATTATTCCCATTGCGGGCGATACGGCCCATGTTGCGATCGACAAAGCTGCGGAAACCGTCGATAAAGTCCCGCTGTAATTTTTCGTGTGTCCGTCGCGAAAAGGGCACATGCAAAAAATACTTGCCGATTGGGGGTTCATGCCGGATATTGCATGACCATGTAACCGGCCATTCCAGTATGAATAATCGCCCCTGTTCGCTCGACGATCTGATTGCGCGCTGGAATTTCAAAGATCCACCCGCCGGCTGGCCCCTGGCGTGGGAGCGCGCCGCGGCCAGCCAACCCGCCCCCCTCTCTTTCCTCGCGGATTCCGCCATTGCGGAATCCGCCCATGTGTGTGGGATATCATCAGAAGTCCAGACCGCCCTCCTTAACGCCGCAACCTTGATTCGCGTCGATCCGTTGATGACTCAGACCGCTTGGTTCCTGTATTCGCTTTATTTTGCCGAATCCATCCCGTCCGCCGCCGAAATCTGGACCTGGCCGTTTGTGTCCCAATACGCGAACGGCCCGGCCGCCTTGATTCCCGCCCTCGTCGTCCTCGCCGGGGTGCCACGGCTCCAATCCCTTCATCGCCAACGGAACATCCCGCCATCAGTCACCCGCGACTCCCTGGCCGATATCGAAATCTGGATCCGCGCCTATCGCCGCCAGCAGGGAGAATGGGGTCTTAACAATCTGGCCTGGCTGTCCCACTCGCTGGCCGGGCACCTCTTCCGACTGGGGCGTCTGCAATTCATCCACAAGCCCTTCGCCTGCCCCATTCACGCCTTCCTGCATAAAATCAGCGGCCGCGTTCTGGCCCTCTCCGCGCCTGAAGCCAAAATCCGGACGGATGGTTTCGTGGACGGCACCAATGATATTTATGATCCCCACGCCTTCAATCCGGTTTTTATCCGTTCCGAGCACTCGATCACCGGACATCCCATCCATCCCCGCGGCTGGATCCGGCAACACCCCATCACCCTCTCCCTCGCCGAATGGGCCCCCACCCTTGCTCCCGGTGATCCGATCCTTGATATTCATATCCCCGAAAGCGGCCCGATGGATTTCGACCTCTGCGGTGAATCGATCCGACAGGCACGGGACTTTTTTCCTCGCCATTTCCCTGAATCCGCCCCGGCCGTCGCCCTCCATTGCAGCACCTGGTTTTTCGACTTCCAATACCAGACAATCCTACCCCCCACCTCCAACATCGTCCGCTTCCAGCGTGAATTTTATCTTTTCCCGCTCTTTTCGTATGACCGTGAGGCTTTTCGCCGGGTCTTCGGATCGACGCCCGCCGATCTCACCACCGCCCCGCGCAACAGCACCTTGCAAAGAGCTATTCTCGACTTCACCCTCGCCGGAAACCGCCTGAGATGCGCCGGCGGTTTCCTGCTGGTGTCCGATTTGAAGTGGGGCTCCGCCCCCTATCAAACGGCAGGGACGGAGACCGTCCCGTGTTCCGCGCCTGTGTTCCGATAGCGCTCCAGATCGTCATCGACGATGTGGGCTGGTGGACCGCCGCCGATACCAGTGCCCGAGGGGGCCCCTTCCGCACCGCCATCCCCCGGCGTTCTCCGGCCCCATCGTCGGCATGCACTGGCCCAACCTGCTGGCCCGGGATCCCGACCGAAACAACGAAGTGGTGGTTCGCTGGTCCGCCCTGCTTAATCCCCTGGATTTTCACTTCGACCGCCTGCTGGGTGCCAACACGGCCATGGCCTTTTCTCAGTTGGTCCACCACCGTTGGATCGATCTCGCGACAACCGGTTCTACGGTCCATCTGGACTGGACCCGGGTCGCACCCCACAAGGCGCCCGGCGTACTCACCACCTTTTTCTTAAAAATCCAAGCGCCGGGACAGCCCCGTTATATCCCTGAAAACCTTCGGCTACTCGCCTTTTCCGAAGAATTCACGGGCCAATGGCGTCTTCATTTAGAACGGGTTCCGCACCTGACGCACGGCCGGATTCTCATTGATTGAACAAAGGGTTTGTCATCCTTTAAATATTTTGTTAATAGACAGAACGTTATTCAAGCCTCCGTATTGGGGTCGCTGAAATGAAATTCAAATTTAAACGCGGAGTCTCCGACATTGTCGGGGTGGACATCGCCAGTGGGGGGATCAAAGCCGTCCGTCTGAAACGCGGAACCGACGAAGCAACCGCTCCGACCCTGTTGGCCGCCGGTCTCTTTCCCCCGGTCTCAAAACCCGCCGACGGCAGTCCCCTGCCCGCTTTGAATCTTCCCAAAAACCTCGCCGCCCGTCAGGTCTCACTGGCTGTGACCGGCCGATCAGCCCTCGTCAAATTGATCAGCTTCATGGGCAAGACCGATGCCACGATGGAAGCTCAACTCGGCGAAATGATGGGGATCGATAAGTCAACCGAATTCCGGATTTCCTACCGAAGCTTGACCGAAGGCCACGGCCGCACCGAATCCAAGGTGCTCGTCGTCGCCATCCCTGAGGCCGATGTCCAATTAGCGCTCCAGCTTTTTCCATCCGGCTTGCCGGCCCCCTATTCTGTCGAAATTTCCGGCCTGGCCAGCCTGTCGTCTTTCTTACAGGGGCCCGTATTTCAATTCCCGGAAGAAACCGTCGGGGTCATCGATTTTGGCGCTGACGTCAGTTTTATGGCCATTTTCAACAAAACCATCCCCTCCCTGGTCCGCAAATTCGATTTCGGTTCCAATGCCATTCTTTCCCGGGTCCAGCAAAAAATGGGGGTGGATGCCGATACGGCCTTCGAAATCGTGTCCAGTGGATCGATTGATCTCTCCCAGTTTTTCACCGATGCCATGGATCCGTTCATTAAACAACTGGTGATCTCACGTGACTTTTTGGAGCGCCGTGAAAATTGCCGGATCAGCCGTATTTTCGTCTGTGGTGGCGCAACCGCCTCCCGCGATTGGGCGGCCGTGGTTCACAATGCGCTGGGCTTGCCGATTACCCCGTGGAACCCCTTCGACCCCGTGACCGTTGCGCCGGGCGCGATTCCCGATTCTCTCAAGGGTTGCGAATCCCGATTCGCGGCCGCGATGGGGGCGGCCTGGGGAACCTTGGATACACCACCATGAATTTGAGAGTCGATCTCCTGCAGGTTGCGGAACGGCGGAGCGCCAGCCCCGTCTCGCTCGCTCTTTTTCTCCGACTTCTGATGTTCACTTTCATCGCCGCCCTCGTGCTCACTATCCTCGTTGTCGGCAAGCAACTCAGTGACGTCAAAGAAAACCTCCGGAGCGTCAATGCTGAAATTCGAAAAATCAAGCCTCAATACGATGAACAAATCGCCCTGACCACCAATTTGAACCGGCAAAAGGATATTCTCACCGAATTCCAAGGCTGGAAATCAGCGCGTCTCCCCATCTTCGAACAGTTGCTAACCATTCAGGAGATCGTCCCGCCCACGATTCAACTCACCGAACTCCGAATCGACCGGGTCTTTCAAACCGTTGATAAAAAACCCGCACGGGTCTTCAAAATGCAAATCAAAGGCCGGGCCACGTCCACCCGAGCCGATGCTGAAGTCGATAAATTCCGTCAAGATCTCGCGAAGCATCCCGCGATAAAACCTTATCTGCTCGAAATCGTCATCCCCCCGGGCAGTTTTCGGCAGGATCCGGATCCCAAGGCGGCAAAAACCGACCGCCTTTTCGAACTTGTTTGCAAGTATAAACCGTTGAAATTCGAATGAAATTACCCGATAACAGAAACGAGCGGATCAAGATCCTGGCGATGATCCTCATGGGCGGACTTGCCGTTATCTATGCCATTATCCAATTGGTCATTTTACCGGTCAGGGACTCTTACCGAAAGAACACCGCAAACCTCGACCGAAAAAAGGGGGAACTGGCGGACATGAAGAAGGAACTCAGCCGGTCCGCTCAAGCCCATAAGGATTTCGCCACCGTGCGGGATCAGGTACAGACTCTTTCCCAGTATCTGGCCCAACCCATTTTGGGGACTTATCTGATCGGAATTCAATCCAGTTTGGAGCAATTTGCCGGAGAGGCGGATCTCCGGATCAATCCCGCCAGTGAAATCGGGTTCTCCGAAATTCCCGGGAAAAAGAAGGATGGGTCCAAGCATTTGATCAAATCCTATGGCGTCCGCCTCAATGGCTCCGGGGGATACTCCCAATTGCAGGCCCTAGTGCGACAACTGGAGGCCAGCAATCCTTTGCTCTGTATGACCGAACTGTCGATCAATGCGCAACCCTTATCGCCCGAAAACCACCAGATCAACCTCACGATCGAATGGCCGGTGGAAGCTGAAATCGAAAAAAGTCCAGACGAAAGCCCGTCCCCGGTGGCGACGGACGCGGACCTTGTCAAACCCGACCCCATTCCGGCGGAGGATGTCCCATGAAACTTCCGCTCCTGCTCCTCTGCGCCACCCTCTTTCTCAGGTTGAGCCTCTGCCTCCGGGCGGCTGATGGCGGGGATGAGAATTCGGGGGAAACAACCGCATCTCCCCATTCAGGCGAGGCACCCGCCCTCCCCCCTGTCGCGCAGGACCCGTTCTGGCCGGTTGGCTATGTCCCCTCCAATCCCACCCCGCCCCGAGTCATCACCCCCGCCGGGGTCATCCATGAACCAAACGCTCTCGATCTCATCCCGCCGGTACCGAATGAACCCCAATGGGAGGTTGTCCGCAAACAGCTCAAGATTCAGGGCATCAGCCGGGTCGGGGTTGACAAAAAAACCGGGCGCCCCACATATTTTGCCGTGATCAACGGCCGGGTCGTCGAGGAAGGCAGTATTATCGAAACCATCACCCCCGATTTCATCTACCGCTGGAAAGTTGCCGCCATTGCCGAAAAAAATGTCAAACTGAATCCGCTGGAGGCACGCAATCGTTGATTGCCGAATCGTGATACTAAAACCGGGGAGTAATCCGTTATGAAAAAGCAAATCAGTTGGGTGATTCGAGGTCTTCAAGTTGCCGGCGTGGCGTTGTTTTTATTGGCGAGTCCCGGCTGTGACACCAGCGATCCCGACACCGGGAGCATGGATAATTATTTCGACCAAAACCCCTATAGTTCCCAAACCCGGGACCCCATCCAACCCGGCATTTTGACGCTCACCCCGGATTCTGCAACCGTCACCTTCATCGGGCAAAAGGTCAATTTCCGCGTTTCCGAAGGCACCCCCCCTTATACTTGGAGCGTTGCCCTGCCCGCCATCGGGTCCGTCAGCCCTGTGACCGGCAGTCAGACCATATATACCGCCCTGGATGTCAGCGCCAACAGCATCGTCGTTCACGATTCCAAGGGGCAGACGGCCGCCGCCGAAATCAATGGCGCTCCCGTAATCATGGCCGTCACACCCTCCTCCGTCACTTTGGAGAATAATGGCGAATTGGCAACCTTTACCGTCACGGGCGGAACGGCACCCTTTACTTGGACGGTCAGTGACGAGGCCTTGGGTGCCATGCTCAATCCGCCGGCTGAGTCACGAAGTGAAGTATATCGGCGCGATGCTCCCGGTGACAACTCGATCTTGATTGTCGACAGTCTCGGCAATTCGGTCAATGCGATCGTCAAGCAACCCTAGGACCCCCCCATGAAAAAAAGCCTCCTCGTCTTGGGGATGGCGTGTTGTGTCGGTGCCTGGCTCTGGTCTGGCGCATCGGCCTCCGCCCAATCCCTGTCGGGCAATGTGCGTAACCTGTCCACTTGGAGCAACTCCGGCTTGACCCCGCCGGGGGACGGTACCGGCGCTGGCCGGATTTACGTCGGCCTTTGGAATCAGGGCAGTGAAATCCTCGGATCGCCCGGACTCACGATCAGCCTGACCAACACCCCCACCCTGCCCTTCGCCCTGAATTCATTCTACTTTTTCACGCTCGCGGCGACCAGTGGAACGTATTCCCTGTCCGCCTGGGTGGACGGCGACAACAATGGGAGCCATGATCTCGGTGAACCCTTCAGTATCCCTCAGAACATCGACATCACCAGCAACAACATCGCCGGTTTGACGTTAACCCTCGTCGACGACTCGGATAGTGACGGCCTCGCCGACTGGTGGGAAGTCTACTGGTTTCAGGATCTCGAAACCTCAACCGGTTCCAGCGATTACGACAATGACGGCCTGACCGACAAGCAGGAATACGACATCAGCCGCAACACGGCCTTCTCCCCCCCCCTGCTCCTTAACCCCATCCGGTGGGACACCGATGGCGATCTCATGGATGATGGCTGGGAATATCGGCATTACGCTTTCGGAACGGGGGTGGACCCCATCACCGCCGATGCCCAGTCCGATGCCGATGGCGACGGATTGACCAATCTCCAGGAGTATAACGGGGTCGACGGCATTCCGCCCCGCCGAAAAGACCCGGCCAGTTCGAAACAGATTGCCATCGTCACAGGCAGTACGGATGATATCAATCCAATCGATGTCGACACCGATAACGACACCCTGATCGATAGCTTCGAAGCCACCTGGTACGATGTCGCCGGAGGGATCGATCCCCTCTCCCCCGGCAATCCCGCAGCCGACCCCGATCTCGATGGGCTGGGCAACTTTCGGGAAATGTGCTTGCTCTCGCCCCTGAGCGAAGACGGGGCCAACGACCTCTGGACGTTGGGAGCTGAACTGTCCTTACCCCGCATCGACCTCAACGGGCTACGGGCCTTCAACCCTCCGCTCATCCTGAGTGCCAACAATGCCACAATCTCTGCCGCCCTTTCCAGTCTGCGCAACAACGACTGGACTGACCCCACCGACGGCACGAGCTACTCGGAATCCCTCCAGCCGGGCCACGACACCGATAATGACGATTTGCCTGACGGCTGGGAACTCGAATTCAATCTCAACCCCAAGAGCGGCGAGCCCACGACCAATGGATCGATTAACGCCCATGGTTTTTGGGGTGATCTGGATGACGACGAATTGAACAACTGGGAGGAATATCTCGGCCAGGACGGCAATCGGTCTCTCACCCGCCCCTATATCAATGGAAGCGGTGACGAAACCAGCCCCTACCAGCACAACTGGCGCCCCATGAGCACCGCGACGGGGCCCGGCACCAGCCGCCCCTTCATCACCTCGAATTGGTGGCTCACCGCCTCCGCCCCCCCCTCCTTCGGAACCCTCGGTGCCGCCCTCCCCACCGTTAGTCTCGGGGTCGATCCCGGCGCCGATTCCGATGACGACGGCATCCTCGACAGCGAGGAAATCTGGGCTGTTTACTTCGGACTGGACCGCGCTTCCAGTCCGGTCCACTCCACCGACCCGTTTATCCGCCGCGCGATTCTGCTCACCGGCGCCGCCGGTATCGATATTCCCGATCCCGAAGGAGTGACCCACGGTTATAGTCCCCTGTTGCATCAACGCGATTGGACGGTGGAGTGCCAAATCAAATTAATAGATACCAACTGCACGGGATACCTCATCAACCACACCCAAACCTCCCTCAGCGGCGCCTCGATCGTCTATCGCCTCTGGCTCACGAATAACACGCCCATTGTCAGCTTTCACCGGGTCGGAGGCGCTTTCCCCCTCTATTCGGCCATCGGGCTGGCCCTGCCCACCAACCAGTGGGTCCATCTCGCCGGGGTCTGGAATCAAGGATCCAACAGCCTCTCGCTGTATGTCGACGGGATCTTCGTCCAGCAACAACAAATCGTCCAGGAGGCACTCTCCTCACGCCGCTTTAGTTCCGCCGCCCCCATCACCCTGGGCACCGCCGTCAATGCCTCTTTTGTAAACAAGGTGTATTTAGATGAAATCCGAATCTGGGGCGTTCCCCGGACAGCCGAAGAGATCGAAACCTATCGAACCCGGCTCGTTCCCCAAAACGCACACGATCTTCTGGCCTATTACCGCTTCGATGACGGGGGAACCACAGCCGAGGATTTCGCGCGCAAAGCCAAATCCGGCCTCCTGAACGCCGATTCCGAAGACTATACTTTCGGCGATTTTGGCTACGCATTGGCCACCAATAACTTCCGCTTCGTCACCAATGACGTTGCTCCCGTGCGCGGAGTCGACGACTTCGGTTCGGACGACTCCGACGGCGACGGCCTGCCCGATGCCTGGGAAGTAATCAATCACTTGAACCCCTTCTCCGCCAGTGGACGCGATGGGGCCCAGGGCGACCCCGACGTGGATGGACTTTGGAACAGTTACGAATACTGGTCCCAAACCAATCCCCAGGCCGAAGATACGGACGGGGACGGCGTTTTGGACGGCAACGAGGATTTCGATGGGGATACCGTCGCCAATATTACCGAACAGGATCTGGGCAGTCGCCCCAATCTCAAGGACACCGACGATGACGGTTCTCCCGATAACATCGAACAGGGCGCCGGAACCGATCCGATCAATCCGCTCGATCCCATCATCTCGCGCGCCCTGATCCTCGGCGGCGGCGCCGAAGATTACATGAGCCTCCCCCAATCCTTCGCCCAACGTCTGCGAAGTTGGACGCTCGAGGCCTGGGTCAACCCGACCAATACCGTGAGTGGCGATGGAATTATCGTGCGCCGGACCGTTCAATCCCTGGGCGGGGACACTGCGGCCATGACCTTTATTCTCGGGCTTGAAACCAATGGAGGGAATCTGAGGCCGTATGCCGGTTATGTATTAAGCAGTGGCGCCTCTTACCTGATCCGGGGAGGAACCGTGCCCGCCGGCGAATGGACCCACCTCGCCGCCACCTATAACAACCAAACCGCCACTTTGTCTCTCTATACCAACGCATCCGCCGTTGCGCGCACCAACAGCTTTGCCATCGACCCCCCGGTCAATGGCAAGGGCGGAGAAACCTTTGTCCGAGTCGGTGAAGGCTTCGCCGGACAACTCGATGAAATCCGCATTTGGAACTCGGCCCGGACCGCCGGTGAACTCGCCGCCAACTACCGGCAACTCCTCGACACGCTCCCCTCCGGTTTGATCCATTATTTCCGCTTTGACGATGGTCAGGCCACCCCCACCGTATTCCCCTTTGACGTCTTCCATCAACCCCAAGCGGCCCAGGATTTCGTCCATCCCGGAGACTGGTCCAACGCCTGGTTTCACGCCGGGCGATTCCATGGCTCGGCCGACTTCGTCATCCCCGGCGCATTTGTCCCCCCTCCTTCCCTGCGCATCCTCATCCAGCCCGAACAGGCCCGCCTGGACGGCGCGCAATGGACCTTGGATGGGGGCGAGTGGGAAAACAGCGGAGTCACCCTCCAAAACATCCTCCCCGGCATTCACCCGATTTCTTATAAATCCATTCCCAACTGGAGTTCGCCCACCAACGAATCCATCGCCCTCTCCAATGGCATGGCGGTTACCCTGACCCGAACCTACCTGCAAAACGGAACGTTGCGCATTCTGCTGGGCCCGGCCGAGGCGGTTACTGCGGGAGCCCAGTGGCGGATCGATGGCGGGGCCTGGCTGATCGGTGGTGAGACCGTTTCCAATGTCAGCGTCGGCGCCCACTGGGTCGAGTTCAAGCCCACCCCCGGCTGGCACCCACCCCCCGGCGAATCCATCGATATGCCCGAGCCCGGCAGTTTGACCCTCACTCGCTCCTATTTTTCCGCCATCACCGAACTTTCGATTATCCTGGAGCCGCCTGCGGCCCGCGCCGCGGGTGCCCGTTGGAATGTCGATGGCGGACCCTGGCTCGACAGCGGAACGACCAATACGGTTGCGGCCGGAGATCATGCCATAGCCTATCAAGCCATAACGCTCTGGAACGCACCATCCAACGAAACCCTTTCGTTCGTCAGCGGCATCCCCGTCGCCCTCACCCGCAACTACCTGCCCAATGCGATCCTCGATTCGGACGGTGACTCCCTGCTGGATTCCTGGGAATTGACCGCTTTCGGCAATCTCAGCCAGACCGGCCCGGAGGATTATGATCAGGATGGCCTGCAGAATCAGAAAGAACACGATCTCTATTTCTCCGGCATGACCAACCTTTATCCAACCCTTTTCGACTCCGATGGGGACGGCATGGACGACCAGTGGGAGTACGACAATTTTGCCAATGGCACCGGGCTTCTCCCCGATGTCGCCGACGGCTTTAACGATACCGATGGCGACGGGTTGATCAACCTCCACGAATACCTGGGACTCGACAATAAACCGCGCCTGAAGCAGGATCCTTCCAAAGCCGCCGGCATCGCCACCGATAACGCCAGCACCGACAGCCTGAATCCGCGCAACTTCGACACCGATGGCGACGGCCTCCTCGACAGCTTTGAAGTCACCTGGTACGACCCGGCCAACGGCATCGACCCGTATACCGCCGGGGACTTCACCGCAGATCAGGACGAAGACGGCCTCACCGCCTTCCGGGAGCAATGCCTGCTGGATACCCTCGGGGAAGGAGGCTCTGGTGATCTCTGGAGCCTGGGCTCCAACGCTCTTCCCCGGGTCGACGGCAACGGACTGCGGGCCTTGGACTTCCCCCTGCTCCTCGGTGCGACCAATGACCTCACCCTTTCCGCCGGGACCATTGCCGATCTGCGCACCAATGCCTGGACCGATCCGACCCATGGCAGTGGCCATGAATTCGATTACCCGGTCGATGGATCCGATGGTTGGGACACCGATGGCGACCTGCTCCCCGACGGCTGGGAAGTTGAATTCAACCTCGATCCCCGGAGCGGCGACCCCCTTCTCTGGAATGGCTTCGCCTGGGTCATCAACCCCGATGGGTTCTGGGGCGATCCCGATGGGGATGCTCTGCTCAATACCGAGGAATACACGGGGCAGGATGGTTTCCGCGGCACTGAAAAGCCCAATATTAACGGATCCGGGGACGAGACCAATCCCAACGAGCATAACTGGCGGCCCGACAGCACCGGCTCCGGGCCGGGTGTCAAACGTCCCTATATCCCCTTCTATTATTGGAACACCATCGGCTCTTCGCCCTCCAATGGCACTTTGGGCGCCGCCCGGCCCACCTTGAGTTTCGGGGCCGATGCGGGGACGGATACCGACGATGACGGGATTCCCGACGATGTGGAAATCCATAATGAATACCTGGGCGTCGCCGATCCCAGCAGTCCCGTCCATTCGATGTCCCCCTTCATCCGACGATCGGCGCTGATCACCTCCACCAATGGCATTGCCATTCCGGACCCGGAAGGGTCCCCCAGTCGCGGCTACAGTCCCCTCCTGCATCGCGAGGCCTGGACGCTGGAATGTTATGTCAAACTGGGCGGCACCAATTGCTCCGGCTGGCTGATCGACAACCCCGGGCCCTTGCCCGGCCAAATCACCTACCGACTCTATCTCTCCAACAATATTCCCCAGGTGGCCTTCGACACCGTCGGCGGGTTCCGCTACGTTCAGGTGGGTTCGGCGATCCCCTCGAATCACTGGACCCATATCGCGGCGGTATGGAGCCCCGCCCAAAACACCCTCTCGCTCTATATCAACGGAGTCTTTGATGCCGGCCAGCGAGTTTTTGAACCCGGTCTATCCAGTCGGCTTTTTGCCTCCATCGCCCCCGTTACTCTCGCGAAAAATCCAAACGGTTCGTTGGTCAATCGGGTTTTCCTCGATGAAGTCCGGATCTGGGGCGTCGCCCGGTCCGCCGACGAAATTGAAGCCTATCGGCGTCATCTCGCGCCCCAGAACGACGCCGGCCTGTTGGCCTATTTCCGCTTCGATGACGGCGGAACCGCCGCCGAGGATTTCAGCCGCAAGGCCAAGACCGGGCTCGTGGGCGCAGAATCCGAAGACTATACCTTCGGCGACTTCGGATATGCCCTGCCCACCAACGGCTTTGTATTCATCACCCAAACAGTGGCCGATGTTCTGGGAATCGATCTTCACCATGCGGACGACACCGATGGGGACGGCCTGCCCGATCCGTGGGAAATGCTCAATGGCTTCGACCCGCAAAGCGCTGAGGAAGTTGATGGCGCAGAAGGCGACCGTGATAACGATGGGCTCAACAACCTCTACGAATACTGGGCCGAAACCAACCCGAATTTCGAAGACACCGATCAAAACGGCATCCTCGATATCCAGGAAGACCGCGATGGCGATGGTCTGGACAATCTCGGGGAACAAACCCTGAACAGCCGTCCCGATTGGATCGACACCGATGACGATGGCCGGGATGATGGCGAGGAATGGCTCGCCGGAACCGCCCTTGACGACTCCCTCGATCCGCTCTTCCAACGCGCAATCGGGTTCGCCGGCGGCTCCGATGACTACCTTGAAATTCCCGTCGACCGCAAACAGCGCTTGACCACTTGGACCCTTGAAGCCTGGGTCAACCCCAGCAATAACGCTGGCGGTCTCATGGTCGGGCGCGCCCTTCAGCGTCTTCCGGATGGAAACATGGCCATGAACTACATCCTCGGCCTCCGCAACAGCGGCGCCGATGTCCAGCCCTATGTCGGCTATCATACCGCTTCCGGCGCAACCAATTACCTCTATGGCGTCCCGTTCGTTATTGGCGAATGGATGCACTTGGCCGCCGCCTTCGACCCGGAATTCGGGACTCTGGTCCTGTATACCAACGGCTCGGTCTGCGTTTCGACCAACACCTTCTTCCAAGAGCCGCTCCTCAACGGGCAGGTGGGCGAGTCCTGGTTGCGCATCGGCCAGGGCTTCCACGGGGTGATCGATGAAGTCCGCATCTGGAACACCCTGCGTACCAGCCTCGATATCAGGGCCAATACGCATCGAACCGTTGACGAAACCAACCCCGGACTCGTCCATTATTTCCGGTTCGATGATGCTCAGGCGGTCACCAGCCGTTTCGCCTTCAGCTCCTATCATCAGCCGTTCGGGGTCCAGGACTTCAAGTTCCGGCAGGACTGGACCAACCAGTGGATCCATGCCGCCCACTTACACGGCAACTCCGCATTCACCCTCCCCGGCGCATTTACCCTGCCCTCTTCCCTGCGTGTCATCCTCCAGCCCAACCCGGCGCGACTGGACGGCGCCCAGTGGGCACTCGATGGCAGTGCCTGGCAAAATAGCGGCACGAAACTCGTCAACCTGACCGCCACCAACCACCTGCTCTCATTTAAGCCGATTCCCAACTGGACCACACCCACCAATGAGTCGCTCTCGCTCACCAACGGCGCGGAACTCACGATAACCCGAGCCTATATTCCATGCGGGACATTACGCGTCATCCTCGATCCCCCCGATGCGGTGGCCGCCGGTGCCCAGTGGCGCATTGATGGCCGGAATTGGCAGAACTCGGGATCGACGGCCTCCAATATCGCCATCGGAAATAATCACATCCTCGAATTTAAACCGATTGAAGGTTGGAATCCGCCGATCAATGAAACCATCACCATGCCGGAAGCTGAAAACATGACGCTGGTCCGGACGCATTCCTATACCCCGGCGGTGGGGACGATTTCCATTGTTTTGGAACCGGACGATGCCCGCGTGGCCGGGGCTCAATGGCGAATCGATAGTGGACCTTGGCTGGATAGCGGCGCCACCAATACCGTCCCGGCCGGCGAACATACCATCTTCTATCAAAGCTTGGAGCCTCTCTGGCGTTCTCCCCGGTTTGATTCGAATTTCGATGGTATTCTGGATAGCTATTGGGAAACCGTTAATTTGGTTAGCGGCACGTCCATCTCCTTTACCCGAATTTACCAACTCTATAACATCAACGATAACGACATGGATGGCCTTCTCGATGCCTGGGAAGTCGAATGGTTCGGAAATCTGACCCCCGGGCCCAAAGAGGATCCCGATAATGACGGCCTCACGAATCAGGAAGAACACGACCTCTACCAAAATGCCGGCATGCCCACCTTAAGCCCATTGGATTTCGATTCGGATGACGACGGCATGGACGACAAATGGGAAAGCGATTATTTTGCCAGTGGCACCGGATTAAGCCCGGTCGTTGATGACGCTCAAGCCGATACCGATGGCGACGGGCTTCTGAATATTCATGAGTATCTCGGTCTCGATAATGTCCCCCGTCTGCAACAGGATCCCGCCCTGCCCATCGGCACGGCCCAGAACAATTTGAGCCTGGATGCCTTGAATCCCATTGACCTCGATACGGATAACGATGGACTCATCGACAGTTTCGAAGTCGCCTGGTTCGACCCCACCACCGGCATTAACCCCATCAAGGTCGGCAATCGTGCCGCGGATCCCGATCAGGATGGACTCACCACATTCCGCGAGCAATGCCTCCTGGCCGAATTCCGGCAGGGAGCGGTTCACGATCTCTGGAGCGAAGGCACCAATGCAATCCCCCTGCGCAACGTCAATGGTATCCGGGCTTTCGTTCCGGCCATCCTCCTCGATGCCACAAATTCGCTGCTGATCGCCTCCACCGGAACCATTGCCGCCCTGCGTAACCAGGAATGGACCGATCCCACCCCGGGCAGTGATTTCGTTTTCGATCTGCCCCTCTCCACCAGCGAGGGGTGGGACTCGGATGGCGACCTCCTCCCGGACGGATGGGAAGTCGAATTTAATCTCGATCCCCGCAGTGCGGTGGGCGCAAACGGCGATCATGGCGATCCGGATGGTGACCGTCTGCTCAATATCGAGGAATATCTCGGACAGGATGGAATCCGGTCGTCCAGCCATCCCTACCTCGATGGGACGGGCGATGAAACCAATCCCCATGAGCATAACTGGCGACCCGACAGTACCGCCATCGGGGATGGAATGAAACGCATCCAAACCTTGGGCGCGAGTCAACCCACCACCTCACTGGGTCTGGATAACGGAACCGATACCGATGATGACGGCATCGCCGACGCCAATGAAATCCAAGACGAATATACGGGCCTCCTCCCCATCGGATCCAGCCCGGTTCATTCCATGTCGCCCTTCATCCAAAGGGGCGCCCTGCTCCTGTCCACCAATGGGATACCCCTCCCCGATCCGGAAGGGAACGCCACCAACGGCTATAATGCCAATATTCCCACCCGCGAGTGGACGCTCGAATGCTTTGTCAATCTGCTCGGCACCAACGCTTCGGGTAGTCTCATCGAAATCCCCGGGCCCTTCGGTGCCGGTGAAATTGCGGCCGGCCTCTTCCTGTCCAACAATGTGCCCTGCGTCCGATTCGACACCCTCGGCGGCGTCTCCTATCGCACGGAAGGGCTCACGCTTTTGACCAACCACTGGACCCACCTCGTCGCAGTCTGGGATCCCACGAATAACTCGCTGGGCCTCTACGTGGATGGCGTTTTTGTCCAGGAACAGCGCGTCTATGAAGAGGCGCTCACCCACTGGATGGAGTTCTACGATCTCGCTCCAGCCACGCCGATCACCCTCGGACGAAATGCCAACGGCTCTTTCACCAACCGCGTCCTGATCGACGAAGTCCGCATCTGGGGGGTCGCCCGGTCTCCCGCCGAAATCGAAGCTTATCACTGGAATTTGGTTCCGCCTTCGATCATCCAGTCCAGTCTGCAGGCTTATTTCCGCTTTGATGACGGCGGTCTCACGGCGGAAGATTTCACCCGTAAAGCCCGCAACGGTCTTCTGGGCGCAACCTTCTCCGATTATCCGTTCGGCGATTTCGGCTATGCGCTCTCCACTAATTATTTCCGCTTCGTCACCAATTCCTTCGCCCCCGTTCGCGGAATCGACGAATCCGGTGCCGATGACTCCGACGGGGACGGCATGCCCGACGCATGGGAAGTCATCAACCACCTGAATCCTCTCTCCGCCGTGGGGAACGATGGCGCTCAGGGCGATCCCGATCACGATGGCCTCTGGAATATTTACGAATACTGGTCGCAAACCAATCCGCATGCCGAGGACACCGACGCCGATGGCATCCTCGATAGCAATGAGGATTTCGATGGGGATGGCGTCGTCAATATCACGGAACAGGATCTCGGTAGTCGGCCCAACCTCAAGGATACCGACGATGACGGATCGCCGGATAACATCGAGCAAGGGGCCGGCACCGACCTGACCAATCCCCTGGACCCCAATAAATCGCTCGCCCTGACTCTCAACGGAAGCACCAATGACTTCATGTACCTCCCCCAATCCTTGGACCAACGCCTGCGGAGTTGGACCCTGGAAGCCTGGGTCAACCCCTCCAATGCCGCCACCGGGGATGGCATCATCATGCGCCGGTCGGTTCAGACCATCGGCGGCGGTAATTATGCCATGACCTTCATCCTCGGAATCGAAACGAATGGCCCGACCCTGCGTCCGTATGCCGGTTATGTCTTGAGCAGTGGGGCGTCGTACATCATCCGCGGCGGAACCGTTCCCGCCGGTGTCTGGACTCATCTCGCCGCCACCTATAATAACCATTCCGCTACGCTGATCCTCTATACCAATGCCGCCAGCGTGGCGCTCACCAATAGTTTTGCCATCGATCCTCCCGTCAACGGCAAAGGCGGCGACACCTTCGTTCGCATCGGTGAAGGCTTTGCCGGGAAACTCGACGAAATCCGGATTTGGAACTTCGCCCGTTCCGCCAACGAAATCGCCCTGCATTATCTCATGCCCCTGGATGTCGGACTTACCGGCTTGATCCACTATTTCCGCTTCGACGATGCTCAAGCGACCACCAACCTCTTCCCCTTCGATGTCTACCATCAGCCCCAAGCCGCCGAAGACTTCGTCCATTCCGGCGATTGGAGCAATGCCTGGTTCCATGCCAGTCGGTTCAATGGGAATGTCAATTTCACCAGCCCCGGCGTTTTCGTGCCCCCACCCTCCCTCCGCGTCTTCATCGACCCCGATCAGGCCCGCCTCGAAGGCGCGCAATGGACCCTCGATGGCGGCGACTGGCGGAATAGCGGAAGTACGCTCCAAAACCTCGCCGAAGGAAGCCACCTGCTCGCCTTCAAGTCCATCCTCAATTGGAGCGCGCCCACCAATGATTTGATGATCACGCTCTCGAATGGCATGGCGGTCACCCTGACCCGGACCTACCTCCAAAATGGCACACTTCGGGTCAACCTCAGCCCGCCCGAAGCGGTCGTCGCCGGGGCCCAGTGGCGGATCGATGGCGGAGCCTGGCAAAATGCAGGGGTAACCGCATCGAATATCAGCATCGGCACCCACACGCTCGTTTTCAAGCCGATCACCGGGTGGGATCCGCCCGCCAGCGAAACCTTCTATATGCCGGAAGCCGGCGGGTTGATCTTCACCCGGTCCTATGTCGCCGCTTTCGCTGATCTGTCCATCGTTTTGGAACCGCCCGAAGCCCGCACCGCCGGAGCCCGTTGGAGCATCGATGGTGGCCCGTGGTTGGTCAGTGGAACGACCAATTCCCTCTCCGCCGGGAACCATGCCATCACCTATCAGGCCATTCCCCTTTGGATCGCGCCCTCCAACGAAACCGTTTCGCTTATGAGCGGGGTGCCCCTCGCGCTGTCGCGCAATTATCTCCTCAATGAAGTCGACGATTCCGACGGAGATGGACTGCTCGACGACTGGGAAGTCATCCACTTCGGCAATCTGGATCCCACGGGGGAGGAGGACCCCGATAATGACGGCCTGACCAATAAACAGGAACATGATCTCGACCAATATTCCGGCGTCCCCATGGATCCCCGGAATTTCGATACCGATGGCGATGGCATGGATGACAAATGGGAAGTCGACCATCGGGCCAGTGGCACGGGATTGAATCCGGTTATCCCGGATGCGCTCGGCGATGTCGATGGCGACGGACTGATTAACCTCCACGAGTATCTCGGCCTCGATAATCAGCCGCGGCTCAAGCAGGATCCCACCCAGGATATCGGTATTGCCCAGAACAATAACAGCTCAGACAGTCTCAATCCCTTGAATATCGATTCCGATAACGATGGCCTGCTGGATAGCTTTGAAGTTGCCTGGTATGACCCAGCCAACGGCATCACCCCTTATTCCGCCGGGGCCTTCACTGCGGATCAGGACGAAGACGGGTTGACCGCCTATCGGGAGCAATGTCTCCTGAATACCCTGGAAGATGGCGGCGTCAACGACTTCTGGAGCTTGGGCACCAATGCCTTCCCGACCGTCGACCCCAATGGCGTGCGCGCCATGCCGGCTCCCCTCCTGCTGGGTGCGACCAATGACCTCACCCTTTCCGCCGGGACCATTGCCGATCTGCGCGCCAATGCCTGGACCGATCCGACCCATGGCAGTGGCCATGAATTCGATTACCCGGTCGATGGATCCGATGGTTGGGACACCGATGGCGACCTGCTCCCCGACGGCTGGGAAGTTGAATTCAACCTCGATCCCCGGAGCGGCGACCCCCTTCTCTGGAATGGCTTCGCCTGGGTCATCAACCCCGATGGGTTCTGGGGCGATCCCGATGGGGATGCTCTGCTCAATACCGAGGAATACACGGGGCAGGATGGTTTCCGCGGCACTGAAAAGCCCAATATTAACGGATCCGGGGACGAGACCAATCCCAACGAGCATAACTGGCGGCCCGACAGCACCGGCTCCGGGCCGGGTGTCAAACGTCCCTATATCCCCTTCTATTATTGGAACACCATCGGCTCTTCGCCCTCCAATGGCACTTTGGGCGCCGCCCGGCCCACCTTGAGTTTCGGGGCCGATGCGGGGACGGATACCGACGATGACGGGATTCCCGACGATGTGGAAATCCATAATGAATACCTGGGCGTCGCCGATCCCAGCAGTCCCGTCCATTCGATGTCCCCCTTCATCCGACGATCGGCGCTGATCACCTCCACCAATGGCATTGCCATTCCGGACCCGGAAGGGTCCCCCAGTCGCGGCTACAGTCCCCTCCTGCATCGCGAGGCCTGGACGCTGGAATGTTATGTCAAACTGGGCGGCACCAATTGCTCCGGCTGGCTGATCGACAACCCCGGGCCCTTGCCCGGCCAAATCACCTACCGACTCTATCTCTCCAACAATATTCCCCAGGTGGCCTTCGACACCGTCGGCGGGTTCCGCTACGTTCAGGTGGGTTCGGCGATCCCCTCGAATCACTGGACCCATATCGCGGCGGTATGGAGCCCCGCCCAAAACACCCTCTCGCTCTATATCAACGGAGTCTTTGATGCCGGCCAGCGAGTTTTTGAACCCGGTCTATCCAGTCGGCTTTTTGCCTCCATCGCCCCCGTTACTCTCGCGAAAAATCCAAACGGTTCGTTGGTCAATCGGGTTTTCCTCGATGAAGTCCGGATCTGGGGCGTCGCCCGGTCCGCCGACGAAATTGAAGCCTATCGGCGTCATCTCGCGCCCCAGAACGACGCCGGCCTGCTGGCCTATTTCCGCTTCGATGACGGCGGAACAACGATTGAAGATTTTGCCCGAAAGGCTAAATCCAGCCTGTTGGGCGTCGTGTTTGAAGACTACACCTTCGGCGACTTCGGCTATGCCCTCGCCACCAACCAGATCATCCTCGTCACCAATGAAGTCGCCGATGTGCTCGGCATCGATGTCCGCAGCGCCGATGACACCGATGGGGATGGCCTGCCCGATCCGTGGGAAATGATCAATGGCTTCGACCCGCGAAACGCCGATGGCGTCAACGGAGCCGAAGGCGATCGAGACAGCGATGGGCTCAGCAACCTCTACGAATACTGGGCCGAAACCAACCCCAACTTCGAAGACACCGATCAGGACGGCATCCTCGATATCCAGGAAGACCGAGATGGGGATCAACTGAATAACGGGCTGGAACAAATTCTCGCAACCCGCCCCGACTGGGTCGATACCGACGACGACGGATTGACTGACTTTGAGGAATGGCTCAATGGCACCAACCCGGCGGATGCCCATGATCCCGGAATCTCACGGGCCGTCTGGTTCGGCGGGTCAACCGAAGATTACCTCGATATCCCGGTCGGCCTTAACCAGCGCCTGACCACTTGGACCCTTGAAGCCTGGGTCAACCCCAGTAATACCGCGGGCGGGCTCATTGTCGGTCGCGCCCTTCAACGGTTACCCGATGGTGGCATGTCCATGAACTATCACCTCGGCCTCCGGTCTAGCGGCGCCCTCGTTCAACCCTATGCCGGTTATCACACAGCCTCCGGCACCACCAATTATCTCTATGGCACACCCTTCGCCATCAGCCGATGGACGCATCTGGCAGCGGTCTATAATCCGGGCGCCGGAACCCTTGTCCTCTACACGAATGGAATAGAGGATACCGCCACCAACACCTTTGTCGACTCCCCCCTTCTCAATGGACAGGTGGGCGATTCCTGGGTGCGCATAGGCCAAGGCTTCCACGGGCTCATCGATGAAGTCCGCATTTGGTCCGCGGTGCGCTCCGCCATCGACATTCAGACCAACCTGAACCGCACCCTCGATGCCACGGCCTCCGATCTCCGCCATTATTTCCGGTTCGACGACGATCAAGCCAACACCAACCGCTTCCCCTTTGGACCCTTCAACCAGCCCTTTGGGGCTCAGGACTCGAAATACCGCAAAGATTGGACCAACCAATGGATCCATGCCGCACTGCTCCGACATTCGGTCCGCTTCACGGCCAACGGTACGGGCGCCATCATCCCGCCCCCCGGCATTCGAGTCACCCTGCTCCCGCTTCCGGTGGTTGCCGCCGGCGCCCAGTGGGCGGTCGATGGCGGCACTTGGAACAATAGCGGGGAGACCGTCGACTCCCTCACCCCGGGTCCCCATTCCATCACCTATTTGCCGGTGGCGGGGTGGACCGCACCCTCCAATGAAACCGTCACCCTGACGAATGGCATTACCGCTGCTTTTACGCGAACCTATGTCGAGAACGGGCGGCTGACAGTCACGCTCCAACCCCCGGCCGCCTTGGCCCAAGGCGCGATGTGGCGGGTCGATGGCGGCACTTGGCTGCCCAGCGGCGCAACGGTCTCCAACCTGACGGTCGGCCTCCACCTGGTCAACTATCAGACCGCCACCA
>CAZCDO010000052.1:16284-21080 GCA_964497135.1 uncultured Verrucomicrobiota bacterium | reverse complement strand
TGGCGACAAGCGCCTTTCCAATCCGGAACGAGAAAGGCACTCATTACGAAAATGAATAGCGGCAGAATGATGCCGACGAAGGATAAGATGAACGCGATGAAAAATCGTTTCCATGACCGTTCGTGCAAGGCCGGTGGCAACGCCAATCCCAAGAGAACACCTGCCAAAAGAATTATTCCGATTAAGAACGCACTCATGATTTTTCTTCCTGAACCATCCGATGTTGATGGAGTAACAGGCCGCCACTGATTTCGCCGACGAAAAACACGAGGCCCATGGTCCAGGGGTTTAAAAATTGGCCCAGCGGCGTGAGCAGGCATCCGGTGCCGCACAGGATATAATAGAGCCCGATGCCGTAGTTAGCGCGTGGCAGAGAGAGCCGATACGGAACGTGAACCAGGCCATAGAGACACATCCAGGTGCCGAAGAGGAGATCGAACTGACCGTGGACGATGAGGGTCAGGCTTAGAATGCCCGCCACCGCCAGGGGTGGAATGGCATCGACTGCGGGCATGAGACGCAGGAATTCACGTCGGGCGTCGGGATCGAACAAGAACCAATAGAGGAGCGCCCCATAGTTAATCCCCAGGGCGATGGCCAAAACCCCAGCCCAGCCGATCAGCTGAGCCCATACCGTTTGGGGCAGGCAGGGGGAGGACAGCACTGCGGCGCCTGCCAGCGCCACCAGTCCCCCCGCGGCCCGAGCGGCCCCCGAATACCCGCGAAAAGCGCGCCGTTCCAGGATCACCGCCTGGACCCGTCGAACCTGCGCCAGCGCATCATGAATATGGTTTGCAATCATCGGGTCCTCCTCATTTCCGGAATCAAGATAGCAGATAGCAGAGTACTTTGCAACACAAAGTTTATAGAAAAATTAACGCCCGGAAACTTCTTCCAGGAGTGGGCCGTCATAAAAAAACCAGCGTAAACCCTGATGGATCCCGGCCGGCAATGGGCACGGAACACGTCGATATCGCCACCACACAATCCATTTCCGCACGCAATTCGATAAAGACACCCGGTTTCGAGGTTTGATCCCCGACCGTCATCCCCCCGGCCGGATCGACCAGGACATTAAAAAAAATATTCAATGGATCGGGTATCGACGCCAACCCGATCCCCCAAGGAACCAGACTAGCCGCCAGATGCTCCTGGCATCCATCGCAGGACAACCCGAATCGCTTTTGTAAGGCATACCGATTACACGGGGTATACAACAGATCGTGATGACCACTGGTGTCGTCCATCACCGTCAACATTACCTGCGGCGGGACCGCATTGCTCCACAGTTGATGCCCGCGGGTAATCCGGTACACCCGGTTTTCAACCCGGGTCCGGGATTGGCTGAAGTGCTCGGCCAGATTCTGAACATTGAAGGCCACCAAATCGCCCGGCTGGCCCCCTATCTCATCGATGACCCGTATAGTCTCTCCCGCCCGGAGAACAAAGGCCTCAGCCGAACGGGGCATAATTGTCAGGGGTCGTTGGGCCATGGGGCAACTCCTCGTTTCATTCCGGTGCCGGGATATCCACACGGGCATGCATCAAAGGTTAATAGTCAAAACATTCATTGGACGCAAGCGCTGGTTGCGCTCTTTTCCCAAAGACCAACGGGGCTGGCATCTGTTTTTTCACAATAAGCTTGAGTCCCCTCCTCTGAATCCGCTAGGATGACGGTGCTTTCCAAACGTCATCCACGAGGTTCCGAATCATGAAATCCACTAAAAAAAATCCCGCCGTCAAACGGCCCGCAGTTGCCGTCCGTGCGCCCGTCGCCGCCAAACGCGCTAAACCGACGACTGTCGCCAAAACCAAAATCCCGGCCCCAGCCAAACCCGTTCGACCGGCCAAACCGGCCGCTTCCGCCCAATCATCCGCTCCCGATCCATTCGCCGAACTCCTCGCCGAATTTCGCGCCCACCGTGCCCGCGTGGAAGCCACCCCCAGCCCCTCGCCCCGGACCGCCTTGCTCCTCGATCAATCCGCTGAAACAATTCGACGCATGCTCGGCGACCTCATCGAACAACGCATGGAATCCGTCATCGAACAACTCGTCCTGTTGCGGCTCGACTTGGAAAGCGCCACCTCGGAAGGATTAACCCATATCCTCCAGGGCATGGATCGAATCCTCGACGACCTCGGCGCCGCCCGGTTCGAAGCCGAAACCCTCGACTTTTTTGACCCCTTGATCCACTTGGTGGTCGAAGAACGGCCTCATCCCACCGCCCCCGAAGGGACCGTCGCCGCGACGCTCCGTCCGGGATTCAAAACATCCCGCGGCCGCGTTATTGCCAAAGCCCGCGTCGCCGTCCACCGGAAGGGCTGACCATGGCCTTTCTGGGACTCGATTACGGAACCACCCATACTGTCGCCGTGCTCGGCGATCGGGGACACTTTGCGGTCCTGCCCCATTCCGTCCCCACTTCAGCCGGACCGGTTCTTCGCGAAGTCTTTTCCTCGTTGATCGCGCTCGATACCCAATCCGGCCGATTTCTGTACGGGCCGGATGCCGAACGTCTTCAGGTTCAACCGGGGCAGTCTGGACGTTATCTCCTCCTGCGCTCCCTCAAACGCTGTCTGCGCGATTACCATGACGGGCAAACCGTCACCTTCCCCGGCGCACCCGACCGGCCGGTTCTCGTCCGGTCCCTCTTGACCGGCTTCGCCGAAGCCCTGCTCCATTCGATCCGGCAATCCGGCCTGGTCATGGAGTTCGAACCGTTCGAAACCGTTTTAACCTGGCCGGCCAACGCCAACGGCGCCCAACGCCATATCACCCGGCGGGCTTTCCAGGACGCGGGGTTCATCCTCCGTCAAACCCTGTCGGAACCGGCAGCGGCGGCCATTGAATATGCGGATCGAATCGCCCGCGGCTACCGGCATGCCGCCCGCCGGGTCGCCACCCAGGTGGCCGTTTTCGATCTCGGCGGTGGAACCTTTGATACCGCCCTCGTCCGCATCGCCGGAGGCCATTACCACGTCCTGACCTCAGCCGGCATCGAATCCCTGGGCGGCGACGACTTCGATGCGGTCCTCGTCAAAATGATCACTGCCCGCCTCCAGATTGATCCCGCCGCCCTGCCCGCCTGGCAGTCCATGTTGTTGACCTTCCAAGCTTGCCGACTCAAGGAAAGCCTCAGTAGCGGGGGGGTCCGGCGGATGATTTTCGATCCCACCGATATCGGACTCGCCTCCCCTCCCCTTCCCCTGGATGGGGCCGAATATATGGCTGCTCTCCGCCCCCTGATCCAGCCGGCCATCGCCAAGTTGCGGGGTCTCTTCGACGATCCCGCCGTGCGCGCTGAAGGAATCACGCCCGATACGCTCGGCGCCATTTACCTGGTCGGCGGCTCCTCCCGCCTGCCTTTGGTCGCGGACATGGTCCGCGAAGCCTTTCCCAACATCGCCATCGTTGCCAGCGATAAACCCTTCTCTTCAACCGCCATGGGGGCAGCCATCCAAGGGGCTGAAAGCGTCGTTCTCCGCGAGCGGC
Organism: uncultured Verrucomicrobiota bacterium; assembly: GCA_964497135.1. GTDB lineage: Bacteria > Verrucomicrobiota > Kiritimatiellia > CAIKKV01 > CAIJXV01 > CAIJXV01. The sequence continues at coordinate 17,587 of CAZCDO010000052.1, read as the reverse complement.
TCGCCCGCCATTTTGGCGTCATCCGCCTGGCGGAGGGCGGCCGCCGCGAAGTATTCGATCTCATTTTCCCCGCAGGAATGTCCCTGCCTCCCGCAGGCGCTCCGCCCCATGAGGTCGTCATCGAATATGCCCCCCGTCACAATATCGGCCACCTCCGCTATCTCGAATGCGCCGATCTGGATGCCACCGGAAAACCCTCCCAGGGACTGCGACCCTGGTCCGAACTCTTCTTCCCCTATGATCCCGCCCTCCCGTTGGGCCATCCCTGCCAGGCCCTACCCATTCTCCCCCGTGACGATCTGGCCTATGACTTCATCCGCGAAACTTACCAGTGCGACAGCGACGGCATCATTACCGTGCGCATCCGCCGCCTCAAGGACGATCAATCGCTCACCGCCGAAATTTTCCGCAACGCCTAAACCCAAGGATCCGCATGTCTTCCGAAATTGAGCAAGTATTGGTGGTTGAGCGTCGTCTGCTGGATCAGTGTGGTTCGTTCCAAGGTTTGGCCCTCGATATCGATCGCTACCTTCCGGTCCTGATGGATGACCGCAACCACCGCTTTGTTCCCCGTCCGGCGGCGGAATCCGATCCCTCTCTCAAACAATTGATCCCCTATTTCATCATCGTTTGTAACGGGCGGATCTGGACCTATACCCGCGGCAAAAGCTCGGGCGAAAGCCGCCTGGTGGCCAAGGTCTCCTTCGGGATTGGCGGACATATCAATTCCCAGGATGTCGGTGCCGATGGCGGGGAAGGTTCCTACACCCGCGCCGCCGCCCGGGAATTGGCGGAGGAAGTCGTGCTGCCCGCCGGCTGCACCCAGTCGATTGTTGCCCTGCTCAATGACGATGCCACGCCCGTCGGCACAGTGCACCTCGGCGTTGTGCATGTGCTCGTCACCCCCACCGAGGACGTCCGCCCCAATGAATTGGCAATCGCCGAAGCGGGCTTCAAATCGATCGAAGAACTCCGCCCCCTCCGCGACCGCATGGAAACCTGGTCCCAAATCTGTTTTGACGCCATCGACGAGTTATTCCGGCGGGGGAAAGTTGTGTAAATCCATCGGACTTTGATTCCTGCAAAGTCCAAAGTGTTAAGGGAGTGAGACCATGATCATGCCCAAAGACCCTCCGGATGAAAAGATTCCGCAAGCCCAACTGGACGAGTTGAACCGGAAGCTGGCGAGCATCACACAAGCCTACAACACCACGCCCGACCCGGAAATGGGCGGCTTGTCGCCCGAACAAGTCGCGCGATTGATCTATGTGGGGTGGGGTGAGAAGGAAAGCCCCATCCAGTT
>CAZCDO010000052.1:0-16274 GCA_964497135.1 uncultured Verrucomicrobiota bacterium | reverse complement strand
CAGTTCAACGCGGCTCTTCCTCTGGACGAATTCGAGAAGGCTCCCTTCTTTCGGCAGTCGAGAACACTCCTGAAGGCGCTCCTCGATTCCGGCGGCGTAAAGGCCACCTCCAGTAAAAATCTTCCGCGCAACTTTGTGTCCGATCTATTTCCCCGGATCTGCGACGCGACGCTCGTCGAGAGCATCCACCACTATAAAAAGGTGCTCAACGAACAGGACGTCTGGCCATTGCACAAGGCGCGGGTCGTTGCGGAGGTCGCCGGGCTGATTCGTCTCCGGAAAGGTATTTTCACCGTGCCGACAAGCCATACGACGTTACTCTCCGATGCCCGGGCGTGTGGATTATTTCGCTGTCTATTTGTCGCTTTCTTTAGCAGATTCAATTTGGATTATTTTCATCGAGACGTCATCGAAGCGCAGGGCCTGCAAACCTGTGCCGGTTATACTCTTTTGCGATTGGGACAAGTTGCTGAAGAATGGCGGACGGTGGAAGAGTTGCCGGATTTGACGCTCCTACCGGCAGTTCGGTACGAGATAAATGCCGCCATCCAAGGATTCAGTTACTGGACTGTCAGCATCGTGTTGACCAACCGCCTTTTACACCCTCTCATTGAATGGGGGCTTCTGGAGGGACGTGAAGAGCAGACCTCGGAATACTTCTCCGAGGTTAAGGCTGTGCGAATCACTCCGCTGTTCAAGGCCTTCTTGCGCTTCAACTTCGATCCCTGACGGGGGATTTTTACGGATGATGCGCGGTTAATTCACCTCTTCTGTGGGGGCGGACGACAACCGCCCTTCCCTGGCCTCAGTCCCCTAACTGTCCAAAGTAAGAACCTCATGCGCCGGGATTGCCTGCTATATTTGCGCGACAACTTATTTCTTGCAACGCTCCTGACGCTTTAGTGCCAGACTCTCCAATGAAAGATCCGGAACCAGAGTTCAATCGGCTTCGGCCAGCCGAACAGGCTGAACCTTTCTCGATCAATCCTTGAAGTCTGACATGCAATCTCCTATCGTATGTCGCATGGATTCTCCCGCACAAGTCGTCAAAAACTTTACGCCCAGTGAGAGAGAACAGGCCCTCGACCTACGCCGCACCATGAACGCCAGAACATAAAGATTCGGGGATAAAGTTACCCGGCTTTTCGAAGCACTTTGACGGCCGCCGAGGGCGGCAGGAAGGATGACCATGAAGAAACAGACCAAAAAGCTGACGACGGCCAAGGCGATCCGAAAGGCCGCCGCAGCATCGCCTCGGACGGTCGCATTACCGATAGTCCCGGCGAAGCCCACTGCCTTGTCGGCAAAGGCAAAGGCTGCCGAAGTCACCCTTGCCAGCCTCGCCGATTCATGGAAGGCGCAGACGGCCGAAATGGACAGACTCATTGCCGTAGACCCGAACAAAGCACTTCATGTCGCCCAGAAGCGCTTTGACTACTCCCTCGAATTGCTTTGCCGTCTGATAGAGAAGAAGGCCCTATTCGAGCCGATCTACCGCAAGGACGGCACTATTGATGACCACTTCTCACACGACACGGCATCTGTCTGTCTCACGTCCCGGCTCTGGTGGATCAAGGAGCGGGTTGCGAAGTACGCCCTTGCCGGCGATCCTGACATGATCTACACGGCTTGGAGCATGTCGCGCACCTTCGCGGAGACAATCCATGACGTAGCACTTGAACGCCCCGACCGCTTGGAATGGCTGACGAAAGGGGCGCTGTTCATGCCGTCACTTCGCGCCAAACCCAAGACCTTTCGCTATGATTTCCCGACCATCGCAGAAAAGACGCATCTTTCGGAAGAATGTCTTTTCGACACGCGGAGCAAGGCGTGTCACCAACTGGACAAGCCCCCGACACGGCTTGTTGCGGACATCCTTCAAGACATGGCCTACACGATCAGCAGCTTGAAGCATCACAAACGGTCACATGCGCTGTTTCGCCAACACGCCGCTAAGGGTCATGCGCAATTTCAGCAGTACGCCGACACCCCGCTTGAAAAATGGCTTGTTGAATCCAATTACATACAGCCCTACCAACTCCACTACGACGAATTGCCACAGCTCACAAAGAGCGCCGTTCCGGTGTGGTGGGAAAAGGCCATCAAGGGCGAAGTGGTACGCCGCTTCGACAAGGTGAAGGGCACGCGCTTCTATGCCGTATTGCGGGCGGCCACCGAATCCGGCAAGGACTACGAAGTCAGGGACGAACTCAAACGACGCTGCCGCCAAGCCCTCCGCGGTCTGGCCCACCCGGACCCAAAGACGATGGTGGTAACACCGCCGGTCGCATAGACGTCCGGTCTTCTATACGACCACCCGGCAAGAGGATTCATCTTCTATCAGGCCGCCCGTATTGCATGCTGCCCAGAATCAGGGGGCGGCCATTTGTCTTTCAACCTTCCCTCATGTCAGAGTGTTTCCCGTAGTCAAGGCATGAAGCCCTGACGTAAACCAGAAAGCACAATGACCGAAACACTCATGAAGGCTATATTGACCGCCGACGGGGACCGCAACGGCCAGCCCGCCCGCAACTGGCAAGCGGTCTTACGCCGCTGGAAGGTCAAGGCCAAAGAACGCGCCGCAGTTGCGCGGATGGCCAGCTGCGGGGACCTCAAGACGATCCGTGCCGACTACACGAATGATCCGCTACGTGGGCAGGGAGGAGCGCTATGAACACCACCGACTCGTGCAGGTCCATCGGCGAAGTGATCCGCGGCATGAACCTACCGAAACCGCCTACGCCGACCATTGATGACGATCTGAGCGCAGCGACTCCGGTGAGGGTTCCCGCTGCGCCGTCAGATTCCGAACCCGACACATGGGAACAAGATCAGGTCGGGCGCGCCCAGGCGGCACGCGCGAATCAATTCCGGGGAATGTGCTCCTCGCTCTACCGCCAGACGGACGCCGCGCATCTGCCGTCAGACCAGCCCGCCAAGGTCTTGGAGTAAAAGTACGTCATGCGCCGAATGCAGGAGTTTTGCGAGGTTGTCAGATTCGGACCGACGGCTCGGGCGTTAACGTGAAATTCGACCACATTAAACCACATCGCACCGGCAGACCGGCGACACCTACAGCGCGCAGGCGGAGCGGAAAGATCAAGGCTTGGCAAGACCCGTGCGAATCAGAACCCACGCCGTAACAATCGCGGTAATCAGGCCACCGACCACGGCACTCAGAACCCAACCCAAAAAGGCACTGCGCCGGTTCTTCCTCGTCCAGTCAACCAAAGCGGAAATACTGCTCTGTACCTTTTCGTCAATCTCTGTAAGTTCTGCGATTACCTTCCGGTATTTGCCGACCTCCGCAATCGCCTCTTCGCTCTTGCCCACCTTGGCCTCGATGTCCGTATTTCTCGCCACGTCCTTGGCTCCACGAATGGTCGCAATCTCCCGGCAGATTTGATCCACGCGGGGACGGCACTTCGGGTAGTAGTCAGGGATGACGGTTTCAATGCACTCATGTGAGTATGGCGCGAGGGTGTCCGTAATCCGTTCGCGTATCCTCACACTGAGCCAATCCGCCGCGTCGAAGAAAGCCCGGTATTCGTGACCTATGGCTTTGTCGAATGAGTGTGAAATATAGTCGGGAGACTGGACACTTGCGTCGCCGTTGATTCCCAGCAAGGCAGCCTGGGCACGAACAATATGCTCCAGTCCATGCCGCAATTCCATCGCTGGCTGTATGAAGTCCTTTGACCTCGGGTCGAATTCCTCCGCGAGAAGAAAGACACTCTTGGCGTGACTGTGAATCTCAATCAGCCTTGTCCAGCGGTCAATGGGAACAGAACTACCGGATTGTTTCTCTGGCGTCGCCATTCAGAACCTCACGGAAGCGGAGTTGCAAGGACCTTTGCGCGTCGCTTTTCATAGTCCGCATCGGTCCAAATGCGCCCGGTCGAAATGCGCATACCGCCGCGATAGCGCTGACTCTGCTCACGAATCATCTCGACCGTCTTCCGTGTGACAGGCACACCTCTTGGAAGGTCCGTCGTCAGAACTTCCCGCCAATCCTTCAGTCTCACGTCTCCCGCTCCTTTGCTCGTGCCGGCTGGTTTCGTTCTGTTCCCGAAAAACAAAAGCCGGACCGAGTTATACCGCCCACCGCTCCCCTATGTCCTTGACTCAAATGGCCTTGCACCGTTGAGCCTTCCTTATTTGAGCCAAAATAGTGCGACACATCCCACAACATGTCAACACGTAATTCACAGGTTTTTCAACAGCTCGAAAAGCCCGTTTTCGGTCACTCACCACCCCCGTTGACGGGCAAATCGGTTTGCGTGCCGGCTGCCGGCGAGGCGGCACGCGGCGCTTTCTTGAACGTCGCGCCTACCTGCTTGACTGGTGGCATGTCTATCTGCTTACCGGCCAGTAGATCGGCCACAGTGAGAAGCTGAATCTTCGGATATCGGCGGCCCCATGTCTTCGACTCATACAGTCCGGCCGTTATCGCTTCCTCGCTCATCGGCCCCGTGTGTTCCTGCATGGAAATCAGGACGCCTATCGCCGCCTTTTCCCGATCCACGACACCACGCAAGTCTCGGATGTGATTCGCCGTCACATGCCCGGCTTTCACTGACAGGATAACCGTTTCAAACTTCCCGGCGCTGTCGCCTTGGAAGACAATCTTACCGTCAATGCCTTTGTCCGCGCCCTTCTTGCCTTCCGCCGGTCGCGCGCCCACGAGGCCCAGTGCCCACCACTGGAATTGATAGGGGTCAGACGCTGCAAGCCTTTCGGCATCCGGGACACTCACCGGTTCGCCCACGACCTTGAACGCCGCCGCGTCGCCGAAGGTATCCTTCAAGCGTTCCTTCATGAGCGTTATCGCAAGGTGCGTTATGTCTATCCCGATCCACGACCGGCCCAGAGTTTGCGCCGCCGTGATCGTGGTTCCGCACCCGCAGAACGGGTCAAGCACCGCTCCGCCTTCCGGGCACGAACTGCGAATGATCCTTTCCAGAAGGACAACCGGTTTCTGTGTTGGATATCCTAGACGCTCCGCCGCTTGTGCACCTATCGGCCCAATGTCGCCCCACCAGTCTTGAAGAGGAACACCCTGCATTTCGTCAAGGTAACGCTTGTAAGCGGGCACGGTTCCCGGCTTCGTCTGAACAACGCGCCCCTGTTGGATCAATTCCGCCATTTTCTCTTTGCTATACCGCCAGAATCGCGTAACGCCCATGACTTCATAACTCGGATTGCCCTTCGCGGCTCCGCCCGGCCCGGTCAAGTCGCCCAGGCGATAACGCCGCCCGGTCCCCGGCTCCGTATATTTGTAGAAATCGTCCATATACCCTTGATCATAGGGCGTGAATACCTGATTCCAGAACCATTCATCGGTCTTCGTATAGAACAAAATCACGTCATGGATTCGACCATGCTGGGCACGGCCCTGCTTGGCGTCACTGTGCGCACTGCTTCGCTTCCAAACTATTTCCGTCCTGAAATTCCCCGGCCCGAAAACCGCGTCCATGAGGAGTTTCAGATAATGACTCGCCGCCGGGTCACAGTGTAGGTACATGCTCCCAGTCGATTTCAAGACGCGGCGACACTCCACAAGGCGCGGTGCCATCATCACGAGATAGGCCAGCAGGTCACACGGGCCGATAAGCTGGCGGAAGGCTTGCAGTGCATCGGCCAGGCGGCCCCCGGCCGTTACGAGATCGGCGAAGACGGCTTCGTCCTCCGAATCCCATGTCCACGTATCTTCAAACGCGAGGATTTGCGATGCGGCCCGGCTGCCGTCCATTTCCTGGAAGAGGACGTTGTAGTTCTGGTTACTCTTGAACGGCGGATCGGCATAGACAAGGTCAACGGTTTCATCTGGCAAGTGTCGCCGCATGATTTCGAGGTTGTCGCCGTAATATAGTATGTTCTCCATACCTTTGCCCCCGGAAGTTTCTATATGTCGCATCGAAGTAATACCAGACGAGTTGGCCGATTTCGAGTGTTTATTTGTGAATTCCAAATGACGAGCGACTTTTGAACATGGCGTTCAACATCAGCCTAAAAGAGCGATCGACATGTATTTTCGTGCCTCCGGCACAAAAATACGATAAATAATAGACATGACAGACATCCTCTTCGCCGGCGCGGCAACGCGCGATATCAGCCCACTGAAACCGCTCTTCCTCGTGGGCTATCCGCATGTCCAACGGATTTCGACCGGCATTCACGATCCGCTCCTGGCCACCGCCCTCTGTCTGCGTCAGGGCGCCGAGGCCGTCCTGCTGGTCGCCGTCGATATTCTGTTCATCAACCCGCCCACCGCTCGCCGCCTCCGTAAAACCCTCGCCACCGCCACCGGCATCGCCGAGGAATCGGTTTTCATCTCCTGTTCCCATACCCATTCCGGACCCGTCACGCATTCGATGATCGCCTGGGAGTCCGACCCGATCGTCCCCCGGCCCGATCCCGATTATATGCGCCACTTCGAAGACGGCATTCTCCAGGCCGCCCTCGACGCCACCCAACACCTGCAACCCGCCCAATGGGCTTGGACCTCCACCCCGGTCTCCGGTGTGGGCGGCTACCGCCTGGCCCCCGAGGGTCCCGCCGACCGCGATGCGCAAATCCTCGCCCTGCGCACCGTAAAAGACAACCGCTGGCTGGCGGTTTCGCTCACCTATTGCATGCATCCCACGGTCCTGCATGAGGACTCGTTCCTGATCAGCGCCGATTTCCCCGCCTATACCCGTCTGCAGTTGCGCGAACAGCTCGGACCCGACACGGCCATTCTGTATCACATGGGTCCCAGCGGCAACCAAAGCCCGCGCTATGCGGTGAAGGCCCAGACGTTCGCGGAAGCCGAACGCCTGGGGCGGCGTCTCGGCGCAGGCGTCGCCGACGCCCTTCTCGCCCTGCCCGATTCGGCCTTCTCCCACTCCGCCCAACTTCAGGGCCGCATCGTCACCACCGATCTCCCCCGCCGTCAACTTCCCCCCCGGGAGGAGGCCGAACGCCTACTGAAGGAGTGTCGCCAAACCTACGAGCAACTCAAGGCCAACGGAGCCCCGCATGGGCCCGTGCGCACCGCCGAGTGCGCCGTCTTTGGCGCCGAAGAAACCGTCACGCTGGCCCGGGCTCAAGCCGAAGGCCGCATGGAACGCCGACTGCATGATTTTCTGCCGGCGGAAGTCCAAATCTTGAAAATTGGCAGCCGTAGTCTGGTGGGTTTTCCCGCCGAATTGTTTGTCGAGTACGGACTGGCTTTGCGCGAAAAGTCCCAAGGCACCGCTTTCGGGGTGAGCTTGGTGAACGGCGATCTCCAGGGCTATATTGTGACCCCGGAAGCCGCCCGGGCCGGCGGATACGAGGCGGCCAATAGCCTCTTCGATCCCGCGGCCGGCGAGCAACTCCTGCGCGTCGCGCTGGATGCGCTTTCCGCGCTAACAACAAGATAACTGTTGAGCCGGACAGTCTGATTTTGTTAAAAGATATCGCAACGGATGATTTTTCAAGGGATTTGAATCTGCTGGAGGTTCCATGAGTGCTATTCCCGTTCAAGTGGCTGTGGCCTGTTCCCATTGCAATGCCCGTTACCGCCTTAAAGAAGCCCAGCTTAAAATCATGAAGGAGATGAAATGCCTGAAATGCGGCAAAAAATTCATCCTGATTCCCCAACCGCTTCCCCCTCCTGAAGCCACCCCGGCCCCCAATGCGGTTCCCGTTCCTGCGGTGGAACCCGCCAAACCCGCCGAAGCCGTAACCCTCGTCGCTCCGTCCACCCCTTCCGCCCCCGCGCCGGAAAACCCTCCGGCGGTTACCGATGCCACCGTTCGGCGCCCCCTCGCCGTATCGCCCCTGGGCTCCCCCGCCGATAAATCCAGCAATATTGTTTTCAAATGCGCCAAGTGCGCGCGTGAAGTCTCATTGCCCAAAGCCTATGCGGGCAAAAAAATCCGATGCAAGCAGTGCTCCGAAATCATACTCGTCCCCGCCATGAGTCCGGCCCCAGACGCTTCCGCGCCCTTGCCCGCGCCTCTTCCCCCGCCCGAACCCACCCCCCTCTCCGGTGCCCCCGTCTCATCGGAAATCCCGATTTCCCCAGCGGTAGCCACGCCGGTCACCCCGCCGCCCGCACCCCCGATCACTCCGCCCGCTCCGCCGGTTGTCCCGCTGGCGGCAACCCCGGTTCCATCCGTCCCGTTGGTTCTGGCCCCCATCGCCCTGGACGCCACCCCGTCCCTCCCCACGGACGGTCAATCCGAACTCCAAGTATTGAAGGACCGTTCCCGGGAGTGGGAACGCCGGAGTGCCGAATTGGAAGCGGAAATCCTGGCCCTCAAAAAAGCCAACGCCCACAAGGAAACCGAGTCCTCCACCGTTCAACAGCAATTCCGGAATCAACTGGTGGGCGAATGTAACGCCAAAATCGAATCGTACCGTTCCGCGTTGACCCGCTATTATGAGACCGAATTGGCCGCCGTTGATAACCGGCTGAAAAAACTGGCCGAGGGTCGTGCCGAATGGATCCGATTTTTTGAAAGCGAACAGGCGATTGCCGAAGCTCAAATCCAGGATATTCGAGACCGTCAGAAGGCTTTGAAAAATTGAGGCGTTTGTGATGACTTGGAACTTCGAACGGCTTACCGAACTTTCGACCGGCTACTGGGCTTCGGCCGCACTCAATGCGGCCGTCCAGTTGAACCTATTCGCCTGCCTGCCATCCGCCGGAGCCGATGCGGATACCCTCGCCCACCGCACTGGCACCTCTCCGGAAATGACCCGCCTCCTGCTCGACGCCCTGGTCGGAGCGGGGCTACTGATCCGGGAAGGGTCCCTTTACCGGTTGGAGTCTTCCGCCCAAACCTTCCTCGATCCAACGTCGCCGGAGAATCTCCTCGATGCCTTGCGGTTTAATGGCGATCTCTACCCGCTATGGGGTCGGCTCGCGGACTGCGTCCGGAATGGACAACCCGCTCAGACACCCCAGGCCCATTTGGGGGGGGACCCCGAACGGACCCGCCGTTTCGTCAAGGGGATGCAAAGCCGCGGACGGGCAATCGCCCCCATTCTAATCCCGGCGCTTGATTTCCCCACCGGTGGCCGACTGCTCGATGTGGCTTCCGGACCGGGCGTTTTCAGCCTGGCCTTCGCCGCCCGGCATCCCGACCTCCAGGTAACCCTCTTCGATCTTCCCCCCATTCTCGAGGCCACCCGCGCCCTGATCGCCGATTCCCCAACCTCCGCCCCGGTGACCTTTCATCCCGGTGATTACCATCGCGATTCGCTCCCCGCCAACCAGGATGCTCTGCTGTTTTGCGGGGCCCTCCACCAGGAAACCCCCGAATCGGTCCGCCGCCTGTTTCCCGCTTTCCACGCCGCGCTGACCGATGGCGGACGCCTGATTCTCGCCGATTTCATTCTGGCTCCCAACCGCAGTGAGCCGCTTTTCGCCGCGCTTTTCGCCATCAATATGCGCCTTCTGCGCCCCACCGCCCATGTCTTCGACGAGACGGAATTGACCGGCGCCCTGAACGACGCCGGTTTTGAATCCATCCGGTTTTCACAACCCGAAGCCTGCCCCTACCGTATTCTTCAGGCCCGGCGCGGACCGTAAAACAAGCCGCAATGGCCGCCCAAGAGGATCCGTACAATGCCAGATAAAGAGCCCGAAATCGAAGTCGTTCCTTCCGGTAATGAGCCGGATCGCAAACAAATCGTTCCGGCCCGGATGGTGTTCCCCAATAGCCTGCCGATCATCCCGCTCACCAACCGCCCGATTTTCCCCAAAATGATGGTCCCGCTGGTGATCGAAGAAGCTTCGGTCAAGGCCGCCATTTCCGAAATCGTCAAATTGCCGTCGAAGTTCGTGGGTCTGATTTTGGTGCGTGAGCCGGCCGCCGGTGACCCGCCTCACGAGGGACCGTTTCTGGGCCGGGATCTCTTTTCCGTCGGGGTCATCGCCGAAATCCTGCAGGCCAACCAGACGGCGCCCGATGCGCCCATCCAAATCATGGTCGGAGTGTTGGAACGCTTCACGGTCTCCCGCTATATCGCCGAACAACCCCATCTGGTGGCTGCGGTCGATTATGTATTCGAGGGCGATGCACCGCTGACCGAGGAGTTAAAGGCGTTTGCCCTCTCGATTATCAGTTCCATCAAGGACTTGATCCCGCTCAATCCCTTATTCAAGGAGGAACTGAATCTCTTCCTAACCCGGATCAATATCAAAGAACCCGGGCGGTTGGCCGATTTCGCGGCCGCCATGACAACCTCCAGCGCTGCGGAATTGCAGGACATTTTGGAAGCCTTTTCGCTCCGGCATCGCCTCGAAAAAGTCCTTTATCTCCTGAAGAAAGAGGTCGATCTCGCCCGGCTCCAAAACAAGATCAGCAAGCAGATCGAGGAAAAACTCTCCAAGCAACAGCGCGAATTTTTCCTCCGCGAACAGCTCAAGGCGATCAAAAAAGAACTCGGACTCACCAAGGAAGGCAAGGAATCCGAACTCGATGAGTTCCGCGAACGCCTTAAAAAGCTGACGCTCTCCGATGAGGCCCGGGAACGAATCGAAGAGGAGATGAACAAGCTCAGCCTGATCGAACCCGCCTCCCCCGAATTCCATGTCTCCCGCAATTACCTCGACTGGCTGACCGCCCTGCCCTGGGGTGTTTTTTCAGCGGACAGTTATGACTTGAAGAAAGCATCCCGCATCCTGAATCAGGATCACTATGGACTAAAGGATGTCAAGGAACGGATTCTCGAATTCCTTTCCGTGGGGATCCTGAAGGGCAATATCTCCGGCTCGATTATCCTGTTCGTCGGACCACCCGGTGTCGGCAAAACATCCATCGGGCAATCGATCGCCCGCAGTATCAACCGCAACTTCTACCGCTTCTCCCTCGGAGGCATGCGGGATGAGGCCGAAATCAAAGGCCACCGACGCACCTATATCGGCGCCCTGCCCGGAAAATTCATTCAGGCCATCAAGGTCTGCAAAAGCGCCAACCCGATCATTATGCTCGATGAAATCGACAAAATCGGCGCCAGTTTTCAAGGAGATCCCGCCTCGGCCTTACTCGAGGTCCTCGATCCCGAGCAGAATCGGGCCTTCCTCGATCACTACCTGGATGTGCGGTTCGACCTCTCGCATGTATTATTCATCTGTACGGCCAACCAGACGGATACCATCCCGCCCGCTCTGTTGGATCGGATGGAAGTGATCAAGCTTTCAGGGTATATCCTCGAGGAAAAACTCCAGATCGCCCGTAAATTTCTGATTCCCAAACAACTGACGGCCCATGGGCTAAAACCCGCTCAGCTTCAGATCGCCGATCCGTCGCTCCGTGAAATCATCGACGGTTACGCTCGCGAACCCGGCATCCGCGGTTTGGAAAATCATATCAAGCGGATTTGCCGGAAATCGGCCCGCAAAATTGTGGGCGATGCCTCAACCCGCCTGACGATCAAACCTCGCGATATTCCCTCCCTGCTCGGGCGTCGCCTCTTTTCGGACACCGACCCCTTCCAAAAGCGGCGGGTCGGCGTTATCACCGGGCTCGCTTGGACCAATATGGGAGGCGTCGTCTTGCATATCGAAGCCGGCAGTGTCAGCGCGACCAGCCCGGGCTTCAAGCAAACCGGCCAACTCGGGCAGGTCATGGTGGAATCCTCTGAAATCGCCTATACCTATATCCGATCGTATTTCAACGATCAGCCCAAAATACTCGAATTCTTCCAGAAGCATTTCATCCACCTGCATGTGCCGGCGGGCGCCACACCGAAGGACGGGCCGTCTGCGGGCATCACCATGGCGGCTGCCCTTTATTCGCTGGCGACCCATCGCGCGATCAAACCGCTCTTCGCAATGACCGGCGAATTATCGCTCAGCGGTCTGGTCATGCCCATCGGCGGACTCAAGGAAAAGGCCATCGCCGCCAAACGGGCGGGCCTCGCCAATCTGGTTTTCCCCGCCGAAAACAAGAAGGATTTCGATGAACTCCCCGCCCACATTCGCAAGGGGCTGAAACCCCGGTTCGTCGCCACCTTCCCCGAAGTCATCCAAATCTGCTTTACGAAATAGGGCCGGATATCCGCGTCAGGGACTATTTCTTCGGCCAAAAGCCGGGCATCAGCAGGCGCTCGGGCAAATCGGGAATATCCTTCAAAATCTCGCGTAAAAGGTCTGGCGGCAGGGGCGGTTGACCGCACAGGCGAATGTTGTCCCGCACCTGCGCCACGGTCTCCATCCCCAATACCAAGCTAGTTACTCCGTTGAGGCTCAATACAAACCGCACCGCCAGTTCGGCCAGGGACAGGCCGGCGGCTCCGGCCCATTGCGCCAGTTTCGGATGGAGTGACTTAACGGGCGCAAAGAACGGATCCATCTGATCCGGCGGCATCAACAACAATCCCTGCAGGTAGACACTCCGCACAAAAACAGTCACCTGCCGGTGCCGGGCTTGTTCCAACACTCCGGCCCGGTCAGGTTGCCGGGAATTGGCGGGACTTTGGTCACCACCCACATCCGGTCCGCCAAACCCAATTCCGTCAAGGCCCGACCGATAACCGCTTCACTCTCCCCATAGGCGGCCGCCGTATCGAGACAGTTGACACCGCCCTCAAAAGCGCCGGCAATCATATCGCGGGCGGTCTCGTAAGATGGCTGCCCACTGCGATTGGCGATTCCGTAGGGCAGACCGAATTAAACCGTACCCAAGGTGAGACGGGAGAGCGCGGTCATTTCGCGGTGTAGCCCCCATCGACCGGCAGATTGGCTCCAGTGATATAAGCCGAAGCATCGCCGGCCAGGAACACCACCGCGCCCCCGATATCGTCGGGATTGGCCATGCGTCCCAAAAAAGTACGGGCACTGTAGCGTTTTACAAATTCCGGCGAGGTCGTTTCCTGGATGAACCCGCCGGGAATCAAACCGTTGCACCGCACGCCAAACCGACCGTAATAACTGGCGACATAGCGGGTGAAATTAATCATCCCCCCCTTGTGAAAGAAATAATCGGGATACCAGCCGCTCATGGGCAACCCTTCATACAACGTCGCGTCCGGACCGATCACCCCCTGAATCGAAGCAATATTCACAATCGATCCCTGTTTCTGTTCGGCCATGACGTCGCCGAAAGCGCGGGTGATGATGAAGAGTCCGGTGGCATTCACCGCCATGCTCTCGGCAAACGTGGCGGCCGGCCCCGAGTGGCCCTCCTTCATCGGCCGGGTCACGGCGTTATTCACCAAAATATCGAGGCGGCCCCACTTCTCCAAAATCCGGTCCCGCAGGGACAGGACCGAGGCTTCGTCGGCCTGATCGCAAATCAGCGCATGGGCATCCCGTCCTTCCGCCCGCAAAATACCCGCCAACTTCCCGCCTTTTTCCAAGGTTCGCGCGGCGCTGATCACCGTCGCCCCGGCCTCGGCCACAGCCCGGAAAATTCCCTGCCCGACAATTCCGGCCCCGCCGGTGACCAAGGCCACTTTACCGGTGAGCGTAAAGGGATCGCGTAGGGGCATGATCTTTCTCCTGGCCGGTGACTTGGTTGAACCCGGCCTTGATTTCCTTGCAATGGTTACTCAGCGCAATGACATCCGCCCCCATGCTGACGAACCGATACCCCAGATCCACCAGCGACTGCAGGTTGGCTGGCGATCCGACCGTACCGGCGAATTTGCCATGGCGAACCGCCACTTCCGCCACCTGGCGGCGAGCCGCAATCAGGCGCGGATCGTCAAATTGCCCGGGCACGCCGATGCCCTGGCTGAAATCACCCGGTCCGAAAAACAGCATATCGATCCCCGGCACGGCGGCGATGGCTTCCAATTCCTCCAAGGGTTCCGGATCCTCGATTTGCACCACCACGAATCTCTGTTCATTCGCCTGCCGGATGTACTCGGTGAATTCGATTCCACAATAGGCGCCATCGGCATTTCCACCATCCGCCGGGCGGCGCCCGATGGGATGAAACCGGGTCGTTCGTGCCACATATCGCGCATCCGCAAGGCTCATCAGATGCGGCACCATGATCCCCGCCGCATCGAGTTCCAAGGGTCGAATATAATCGCTGTAGCCACCCCGTGCCACCCGCACCATGACATCGACATCCTGGCTCTTCGCCGCCCAGATGCCCTTCTCGATTACGGAAAAATCGTTGGCGACATGTTCCATGTCCAGCCAAATGCAATCAAAGCCGACCATCGCGGCAATTTCCACGGCCCGGGCATCGGCAAAATTCATCTTAAAGCAGGTGGCCAACCGTCCGGCCCGCAACTGTTCCAGCACGCGGCTGGGTCTCATTTTCATCGGCATATGCAGCCTCCTGAAGCCCGTTCAAGGGCGTGGAATATTCACGATTTCGTAATTGCCCGGCCCCGGATATTGTTCGGTGACAAAATCTTTTGCATGCTCGGCTTGTTTCAGAACACCCGCCACCTGCATCGCCAGATCCATGATCATTTCGAGTTGGTGTTTCATGTCATCGACCCGGCAGGTTCCATTCTCGATCGCCATGTACATCAACTCGGCGGAGACGGTGATCACGGTCAGGGGCTGGTTGATGTTGTGCATGAGTCCCCCGACCATTGCCGTCGCCGCCTCGATCTTGTGCTTCTTCTCCAAGACCGCCTGCTGGGCCCGCTCATCCGTCACATCACTGGCCATGATCACATGCAGGTCGCTTTCGCCGCCGGGGCCGATCAGAGAAAAGGACATCTCACGCCGCGAACCGTCGCCGCGCTTGACGGTGGTCGCGCGGGCGACAGTGCCACAGCCGCCTTGTAAAAGCTCGGGGAAAAAACCGGGCGTTTCACAGGCGAAAAGCTGTTCGAGCGACTGGCCCAGGACCTGGCCGAAATCGCTGAACCCCCCGAACTTCAGCAGAGCCCGATTGGCGCGCCGCACGATACCTCGCCCGTCAACCAGCAACATGACCTGCGGAGTCAGATCCATCATCTGCTCGAGTTCCTGCTTGGCCCGTTCAATGACCTTGTTCAGGTCCTGCAACGCTTCCCTGGGCTGCGCTGAATGAGTTTCGTTCATGGCATCCCTAATTTGGATACGACACTCGCGGTTTCGCACACCAAGGGACACGCAGGCCGTCCCCTGTTGAAGTACTGTTTTGATGGTCGAAAGGGTGCCAGAGCCGCGCCCAAAACACAAGCGCGAAAGTCCCCTCGACACCGGTCTGAACGGAGGAACAACGCCTTACGGCATCCTTTCCGGGTGAATCGCGAAGAGCGATGCGATTTATCCAATTTCTTCCAGCCGCACCAAACGACCCCCCTGTTCGCGGCTCTGTATTCCAGCGATAACGATTTTCATCAGTTCCACCGTCTCCCCGAAGGGAAACGGTCGCACCCCCGTGCGCAAGTAGGCGATAAAGGCTTCCAACTGCGACTTGAAGGCAAAAAAGGTGTCGTTCAGCGCCACATTGACATGTCCGGTCGTTCCGCACAATTGGAGCACGCCAAAGGCGCCATACATATCCCGATTGGCCACCACCGTGCAATCCACTCCCCGGCGATGCTTGAGATGCACGATATTCCGATCGATGGACCCGGTGTTTTGCACCGTCTCAAATCCGGGACCCAAGATGGGATAGAGCCCTTCCAAGGCGTGAATCCCGTACCGCTCCCAACTCTTCGGGGTGGTAATGCTGGCATAGCGCATTTCCCCCAGTTCATGGGTCGAAAGGCGATAGGGCAGAAATTCCTTGGCATACCGCATACAGCTCGAGGACATCAGCCCGGCCCCCCGTTGTTCCCACTCGATCATGGTCTTGAGATCGGCCGCATTATCCACCATCGGCTTATCCACGAACACCGGCAATCCGGCTTCAATGAAAGGCCGGCACCGGGCCACGTGTTCATGGCCCTTGTCTGTCGCCACGATCACAGCATCCACCTGCCCGATCACCGCCTCTGGTTTATCCACAACATTCGGGATCAAGGACGCCTTGGCGACTTGGGGGGCATCGGCGGGATCATCCGTCCAGATATGGGTGACTTTCGCGCCCGGAATGCAAAGGGCGGAGGCCGGCTCCTTGCCGAGATAAACCGGAATCCCCGCATACGGGCAAGACGCCATGGCTGCTTTGTCGTACCCATTGAACATGGCACTCCAGGAATAGGGATGCCCGTTGCCATCCACCATTCCCAGCATGGCCAGTCGAATCTCACGTTGTCCAAATGGTTTCAAGTGCATGCAGGAAAAGGTGCCAGAACAGAGTTCACAAAACAAGCTGGATATTGTCATTCGGGGGGCAGCCCCCCAAATCCTCGCGTAAGCTCCGCATAGCGGCGGTCTCCGGCCTGGTCGGGCC
>CAZCDO010000051.1:0-22258 GCA_964497135.1 uncultured Verrucomicrobiota bacterium | reverse complement strand
GGGATCCGGTACGACATTGGCGACCGGGTCGATTATCTGATCACACAGGTGGAGTACGCCCTGCGCCGGGACGATCTACGGCGCCGGTTCGAACCCTACCTGAAGCAACGCATGCGAATGCTGGCCAAAGCCAGCCAACGGAGGAACCGGACATGAGCGATAGTCAAGGACGCGGACGATGGCCGATCATTGAGTGGGTGTATGTGGCGGGATTGGCGATTTTATTGGTCTATGCCATTTTCTTCATGAATCCGCACCGGGTCGGGGTGCTGGACGTGGCGCGGGTGGCGCGCGAAACCGGGGTTTTGGATCGGATGCAACGGGAGGAGCGGGGGTTGCAGGACGAGGCCCGCGAACGACTGGGAAAACTCCAGCAAGCGCACGTGCAGAAAGTCAATGACTTGACCCGGAAACTGAAAAGCGCCGGATCCGAATCGGAAAAAAGCCGGATCCAGGGTGAAATCGATTCCCTCCAGGAGGCCTTTCAGCAGAGTGTGGCCGCCGCCCGGCAGAACTTGCAACGGCATGAGGCTCAGATGTTCGCCACCTTCCGGAAACGCCTGATGCCCCATGTCGAGAAGGTCGCCCGCAAGCGGCGGTTGGACATCGTGCTCGATCCGGCGACCACGGTCTTGATCACGAAAAAAACGCCCGACATCACCGAGGCGGTCGTCGCCGAAGTTCGGGATGTGTTTTTACCCACGCAACCGTTGATCGATTTGTCCCTGATCGAAACCCGTCCGGCACCGGGGAAATGGGTCGGCGCAGCGGCGGCGGATCAGAGCGAGGAACCCCTGGCGGCGCCGGTCCAGCCGGAGAAGACTCGCTAGGAACGAGATATGGAACGCTATCAGCGGGCCCAAGGGAAACCCCGGCTTTTGGGCAATCACCAGAAGTGCTGGATTTGGGGTCGTCATCCGGTATTGGAAACCCTGCGCGCCGGACGTTGGCCCGTTTTTGAGTTATGGTTGGACGCGGCCTTGGTGGATGAGTCGGTCCGTGAAGCCTTGGCCTGTGCGGAGCTGTTGAAGATTCCGGTCAACCGGTGCTCGACTGACGAGATCCTCCGGCTTTGCCACTCCGCTGAGCACCAGGGCTATCTGGCCAAGATGGGTGAATTCCCGTATGCCGAAGAGGACCAGCTTTTCGGGGAGGGGAGAACGGAAGCACCCGGTTTTTATCTTTTACTGGATGGCATCCAAGATCCCCATAATTTGGGGGCGATACTCCGTTCGGCCGAGGTATTTGGTGCTACCGCGGTGGTGTTGGCCGGACAGGGACAGGTCGGGGTGACGCGCCAGGTGGCGCGGAGTTCGGCCGGGGCCGTCAACCGGGTGACCTTGGTGCAATCGTCCGATTTGCCGTCCCTGGCCGGTCGTCTCAAGCAGGCTGGAGTGAGGGTGGTGGGGGCCAGCGAGAAAGCAACCGAGGCGATCGATCAATTCGATTGGCGAGGCCCGGTGGCCTTGGTGGTGGGAAACGAGGGGCACGGTCACAGTCCGGAAATGACGGAGCAGATCGAGACTTGGGTTCGGATCCCGCAGGACGGACAGATCGGCTCCTTGAATGCCGCCGTGGCTGCGGCGATTTGTTGCTATGAAATCCGGCGGCAACGCCGGATGGGGTCAGTTGATCGATAGTCTGAATTTAGCCGGTCGCCGGGTTCCTATTTGGGATCCAGTTTACACAACAGTCCCCAGGCTTTTCCCTGATTGGTATGGAGGGCAAAGACGAGTTCATTGGGGCCCTTGCGCCACCGGACGACGACTTGGAACTGGTCGGCGACGGCCGGATTGGTCGCCTCGGGCCGGCAATCGATTTCCCGCCCGTTGACCCACACTTTAACGGGCCCATCGGCGCCATATAACAGAAGAGCTTGGGAGGCTTTTGGGAACCGGATCACGGTCTTGAGATAGATCAGGCCGTTGCGGTTGCCATGGAGGCCCAGAACACTGATGAGATGCAAATCGTCCAGGTAGGGTGCCGGCTGGAAAACGAGATGGGTGGGGGGGGGCGGGACGGACCGGACATCCGCGGGTGCCGGTTGCAGAGGGGACGCCGCAAAACAACGGAGGTAACCGGTTCCCGGTTCGGGGTCGGGCCGCAGGGCGGCGACCAGAGTTTCGATACTCAAGCTCCGCAAGTCGTTCAGTGGAAGACGGCGGATAAATCGGTCCAGCCGATCCAAATCATCCAGATGGGTTTGAATTCTCGCGCGATCCTGGACGGCGCCGCCGTAGACGCGGAAACCGAATTTCAGGCGGTTCAGAACTTGACGCGCGGCCTGACGCATCTCATCGATATGTTGGAGTGCCCCGGATCGGTCCCCCTGTTGGACTGCGGCGAGCAGGGCTTCGCGGGCAACCGCACGGACCCCGAGATAGCGGGCGATTTGGCCGGGCATGTCGAGGATGCGGAGGGTGTCTGCGTGACGGCGGGCGTCCCGCCGAAAACGGCGGGCCTGGCGGATGAGTTCGTCCCCGGTTTCGGTGTGATCGAAACGAATTTGCCGCCATTCCGGGTAAAGGGGATTCAGGGCGGAAGGGATTTCGACGGCCAAGACTTGAGAATCGACAAAAAAACGACGGCGCCCGGTAGGCAGGGTTTCAGCGAGTCCGGCCAACTCGGAATACCGATCTTCCGCCAAGCCCCAGAATCGGCGGGCAAAACGGCGACCCCAGGCGGCGTAATCGTGAGGGGCGTTGGTCCATCCGCGTTCTGCGGAGAGTCCCTGAAAAAACCAGAAATTATCGAAGAACTGGCCGCGGTAAAATTCCCAATTGGTATGCATCACGCCGACGGCCCCTTCCGCGACGGCCTGATCGATGGTGGGCACGATCCAGTGATGGCCCCGATGGAGGGGGATGGAATCATGCCAATAGATGTTGGTGGCCGGGGCGATGTGGACTTCGAAGCCTTCATTGACGAGGTGTCGAACGGTTCCGCCATAGGGGGCGGTGTAGTGCCAATCCGTGATGATGATGTCGCGATCGACCCGGGCGATGGCATGATGGGCTGCTTCGGGGGAAGCGGCATTGATGGCGTCCGATCGGGGGAAATCGGCCCGGGCCAGAAATTGGTCGCCATAGATCAGCGTTCGGGCCCCGTGCCCACGGACCTGGGAATTGAGCCAGTTGAGATGACCGGCGAGAATTTCGGAAGGGGTCCCCTGTTGTTGACAGCGGGGACAGACTCCGGAATGGGATTCGTCATAACCGACATGAATGAAGGGGGATCGGAAGGCGGCGTGAATATCCGCGATGAGTGCGGCGAGAAAGGGGCGCGCCTGGGGGTGCGACGGGCAGAGATTGCAGGCTGAGGCTGGCTTTTCGCGCAGTTCCGCGAAGCGACCCTGGAGCAGGTGTTCCATATGGCCGAGGGTGGCGATCTGGGGGATGATTTGCACGCCCAACCGGGCGGCAAACCGGCAGAGGTCGTGTGCTTGATCGGGGGTCAGGGCGCCGGGTGGGGCGAGTTCGGGGGCGGACGAAAAAACGAATTTATTTTCGAGGTAGAGATGGAGGGTATTGAATTTGAGGTAGGCGAGATGTTCGACGACTTTGCGAAGATGGGCGGGGCGGTATTCCATTTCACGGGCGAGGTCGAGGTGGATTCCGCGGGTGGCGAGGCGGGGCCAGTCGGTGATCGATAACCGCGGCAGGTGTGTGGCGGCGATATCCGTGGCGGTTTCGAGAAGTTGTCGAAGGGTTTGCAGGCCATGACGGAGTCCGGCCAGCGACCGGGCTGCAAGGCGAATATCACGGGCCAGCGTGAGGGTATAGGCCTGATCGGCGATGGCGGATCCCGCGGAGCGAGGCGCCAGCGTGAGGGTTGGGTCGAGATTCAAGACGAGGGGGCGAATTGGTTTTTGCGAATTGATCCAGGGTTTAAGGATCAGGCGGACGGCCGCTTCCGCGGCGGACTGCGCGGTGGGGGAGGGTGCGTGAACGACGGGGGTGAGGGCGAGAACGGCAGGATCGATACCGGATAGGCGTCTGACGGTCTGCGGGCGGGGAATCAAAAACTCGGTCAAGGGATCCATCACGTACACCTCCCGAACTTATTTTTGCGGGGAAGGGAGATGCGGAGCCGGGGGGCGGGCGGGGCGTTTGGCGATTTTCCGATACGCCTGTTCGACCAGACCGGAGAGCAGGTAGACGATGGAACCGAGGAATAGGACCGGTCCCGGATGGATAACCAGCAGGTAGATGATTCCGGCAAAGAGGACCAGCCACCAGAAGGGCTTGCGTTGGCGCATCAGGATTTCCTTGGCCGAGCGATAGCGGACGGTGCTGACCATGAGAAACGCGAGAAGGAACGTCAGCCCCAAGGCCAGATAGGCGATCCAACGAGGCGGGGTGAGCGGGGCTTCCCAGTAATTGAGGCTGAGGAGAACCCCGGAGGTGAGGATGGTGGAGGCGGCGGGGGTGGGCATGCCGGTAAAACTGCGGCTTTCGACCGATTCGGATTGGACATTAAAGCGGGCGAGCCGCATGGCGCCACAGAGGACGAAAAAGAGGGAGGCGGCCCACCCATAGCGGCCCAAGGTGTTCAGTTCCCAACTATAGACCAGGATGGACGAGGCGGCACAGAACGTCAGGAGGTCAGATAAGGAATCCAATTGGACTCCGAACCGGCTGGCGCTATTGGTGAGGCGGGCGATCCAGCCATCGAGCGCGTCAAAAATATTCGCCAGGAGAATCGCCCACGCCGCCAGTTCCAGACGATGGGGATCATTGGGATATTTAACGATTTGGAGGATGGCATAAATGCCACAGGTCATCCCGCACAAGGTGATACTGTTGGGCAGGATATAGATGCCTTTTTTCATCGACATGACGGGGGTCTCCGATCACGAAGCGGGGGGGAGGACGGCGACGATGGTTTCGCCGGCCCGGACGACATCGCCGGGTTTTACTGAGGGGATAGACTTTTCGGGGAGATAGAGATCGACTCGCGAGCCGAACCGGATGATTCCGAATCGTTGGCCCTGTTTCAGCGTGTCGCCGGGGTGAACCCGGCAAACAGTCCGGCGGGCGAGGAACCCGGCGACCTGCCGGACCAAAATGGGGCCGTGGGCGGTGGTGAGGGTCATTTCGGTATTTTCGTTGAGGACCGAGGCCTCCTCCTTATAGGCGGCGAAATAGCGCCCGTCGTGGTGGGCGACCGCGCTGACGGTGCCGTCGCACGGGGCGCGGTTGACATGGACGTTGAACGGGGACATGAAGATGCTGATTTGCAGGCAGGGTTTTCCGAGGGGGGAGGGGGTCTCGACTTGACGGATGAGCAAGATCTTTCCATCGGCGGGGCAGATGAAAGCATCCGGCCGATCGGGGGTATGGCGTTCGGGATCGCGGAAAAAATAAAACATGAACCCGCACAGCCCGATGGCGAGCACGGCGAACAGGGCGGTAACGAAGATGAACGGTAATCCTTCGGGCGCGATTTTCATGAGGGCAATGACATCCATAAAAAAGCCGAATAACTCCAAAACTGGACAACCAGACCACTGGCTGCGCATTTGGGGGGAAGATAGCACGCGGTCAGGATGACAACAAGCCCGATTTTCAGGTTTACACCAGGCGTGCGAAACAAGTGGGCGGCGGCGATTCAAACTCCAGAATTTTTTCCGTCACCGGGTGTTTGAAAATCAGCTTCATTCCGTGCAGGGCCAGCCGTCGAATAGGGCTTTTTTTGTTGCCGTAAGCCGGATCGCCCACGATCGGATGGCCCAGTTCCGCCAGATGAACCCGGATCTGATGTTTGCGTCCGGTTTCCAACTCCACCTCCAGATGGGTTTTAGAAACGGTTCGTTGGATCACCCGGACATGGGTGATGGCCAGTTTCCCTTGAGTCTGATTCCGCGTGGAATAACACCGAAACGCGGCATTTTCGGCCAGGTAAGAGCGAAGGGTGCGGGTGTCGTCCGCCAGGCGTCCTTCGGTGACCGCCCGGTAAGTCCGGTGTGCCGAATGATCCTTGAATTGGTCCTGCAAGCGGAGCTTGGCGATTTCCGTCTTGGCAAAAACCAGCAGGCCCGATGCTTCCCGGTCCAGGCGGTGTACGATAAACAGGCGTTCGGGCGGACGCCGACGCCGAAGCAGACCGAACAACACGGCATACACCGTCCGGCGCTTCTCGGTTTCGGTGGCGATGGTCAGCAGTCCGGCGGGTTTATCGACCACCAGAATGGCGCGATCTTCATACAGGAGGGCAATATTTTCAGGCAAGACCTTCATTTCCACCCAAAATAACCCTCGCCGGGCAAAAAGGCGAGCGCTTTCAAAGCGGAGGATGAAAACAGGTCGGAAGTCCGGCATCCGAAACAATCCAATATAGTCATTGACACCCCGCCCCAGCTGTTGTTCTCTTATGCTTCTGATAAGGACACGCTTATGCCCCAAACGCTCTATATGGGTGTCGATTGCGGCACGTCGACGATCAAAGCCGGTCTTTTCGATGGAAGGGGACGCCGGATCAGTCTGGCGACCACTCCGGTTCGCTGTCAATTTCATGCCGATGGGCGAGTCACCCAGGACGCAGAGGCCATTCTCGGAGCCGTGTTGGGCACCTTGCGAGGCGCTCTGGCACGCCAGCGCGTGTCGCCGGCGCGGGTGGCGGCAGTGTGTATCGCCAATCAGCGGGCAACGGTGCTGGCCCTGGATCGACGGGGCGAACCCTTTCTGCCCGCCATCAGTTGGCAGGATATGACCGGAGCTCCGGCCGTCGCGCGTCTGCGCAGGCAGATTTCCGATGCCGATTATTATCGGATCACCGGATTGCCGATCCATGCGGTGTTTACGCTGGCCAAGCTCTTGCATCTTAAGCTGGACGCTCCCGGGCCCTATCGCCGGGCCGCCCGTTTTGTGTTGATTCAGGACTATTTACTGCGGGCTCTGGGGTGTCCTGATTTCTTGACCGATTATTCCAATGCCTCATTGACCGGCATGCTGGATATCCGGCATTTCCGGTGGAGTCCGGATATTTTGCGCCTCGCCGGCCTGTCGGCGGCGCGTCTCTCCACGCTGGTGCCATCCGGACGGCACGTCGGCGGACTTGCGCCGGCAGCGGCCCGGCAGACGGGCCTTCTGGCTGGAACTCCGCTGATCATGGGAGGGGGTGATCAGCAGTGTGCCGGGGCGGGGGCCGGGGCGGTTCGGCCCGGCCTCTGTTCGATCACGTTGGGCACGGCGGGCGTCAGTTTTTGCCATTCCGACCGGGCGGTATTCGATCCCCGTCGCCGGATTACCTGTTGTGCCCATGTCGTGCCCGGCTGTTGGAATTTGGAGGGGTTACAGAATGCGGCGGGGGACAGCCTGCGGTGGGCAACCCGCACGCTGTTGGGATCCCCCAAACTATCCGGGGCTTCGCTCGCCCGAGTCGCGGCGGTGCCCGCCGGATCGCGGGGCGTTCTTTTTCTACCGTATCTCGCCGGAGCTTCAGCGCCCCACTGGATCGCCGAAGCCACGGGCGCATTCCTGGGGCTTCGCCCCCAACACGAGGCCGCCTGCCTGGTCCGGGCGGTCATGGAGGGGGTCGCCCTGGAAAGCCGCCAGATTCTGGATATTTTTACGGCATTACAGGTGCCGGTGCGGGAGATCCGGCTGACCGGCGGCTGTTCGTCCCTGCCGGTCTGGAATCAGATCCAGGCCGACCTTTACGGCCGGCCGGTCCGATCGCTGTCCGATCCGGATGCCACCCTTCTGGGGGCCGCCATGCTCGGAGCATATGGGGTTGGCGCGTTTCCCTCGGTGCAAGCCGCTGCCGATCGAATGGTGCGGATCGGCCAGACCTTCAGGCCTCGACGCCGCCAAACGATGCGCTATGCGGCGGTCTATCAACGGTATATTGACGTCATTCAATTATTCGCGCAATATGGAGCATTCAAGGTAATAGCCTCTTAAAGACCGGAGCGTATACGGCATGAACGACCTGATTAAGCGATTGCTGGCTTTCACCGGCGATGGGGTCTATCGGTATACTTTTGATGAAGGGGTGATTCTGCTGGCCAATCAGGGTCTCGTGCATATTCTCGATCTCGAGGAGACCCCGGAACAACTGGTGGGCCGCCGCATGGGCGACCTCATGGTCTATACCGAAAAAGAGGGAACTATTCGGAAGGCCCTGTTGGAGAACGGCGAAATTCACAGTTTTGCCTACCATTTCAAAACGCTCAAGGGCGAGGACCGGTGGGTTCTACATGATTCGTTCATGGTCCGGGATCCGGTCACCGGCCAGAACCAGGTCGAAGCCATCGTCAAGGATATTACCCGTTCCAAGAAATCCGAGGCGGCCTTGGCGGCTGAAAAAGAGCGACTCGCCGTAACCCTGCGCAGTATCGGCGACGGGGTGATCGCCACCAATCTGGAGGGACAGGTCGTTATCTTGAATCGCGTGGCCGAACAATTGACGGGTTGGACCCAGGCCGAGGCGCAGGGTCATTCCGTTCGCGATATTTTCAACCTTATCAGTGAAATCACCCGGGAACCCTGCGAGGATCCGGTGGCCAAGGTGTTGCAAACGGGACTGGTGATCGGCTTGGCGAATCACACGGTCTTAATCGCCCGGGACGGAACGGAACGCGCCATCGAGGATAGCGGGGCGCCCATTCGCGACCCGGAAAGCCGGATTATCGGGACGGTTCTCGTGTTTCGGGATGTCACCGACAAGCGCCGTGAAGAAGCCGAATATTTGCGGATCGAAAAATTGGAATCGATCGGATTGCTCGCAGGCGGGATCGCCCATGATTTCAACAACATCCTGACCGCGCTCATGGGTAACATCTCGCTCTTGCGCGCCCAGTGCGTCAACCTGCAACCCGAAGACGCCAGTCTTCTGGAGGAGATGGAAAAAGCGAGTTTGCGGGCGAAAGATCTCACGCACCAACTCCTCACCTTCGCCAAGAGGGGGGCGCCGGTCAAGGAAGCGCGTTCCCTCGCCGTGATCATCCGGGAATCGAGCACCTTTGCGCTACGCGGTTCAGCCGTCGGCTGCTCCTTCCAGATGGCAACCGACCTCTGGCTGGCGGAAGTCGATCCC
Organism: uncultured Verrucomicrobiota bacterium; assembly: GCA_964497135.1. Lineage (GTDB taxonomy): Bacteria > Verrucomicrobiota > Kiritimatiellia > CAIKKV01 > CAIJXV01 > CAIJXV01. The sequence goes on along the minus strand of CAZCDO010000051.1, from coordinate 13,219 downwards.
AGCCAGTTCAGCCAGGTGATTCAGAACCTGACGATCAATGCCCAGCAGGACATGCCCGCCGGCGGAACCATCCAAATCGTGGCGAGCAATGTGATATTGACGAAAGGACGGGTGCCCCCCCTTCCTGCGGGGCCCTATGTTCGCATCGAGGTGATCGACACGGGCATCGGCATCCCGGCCCAGCATTTAAACCATATTTTCGACCCTTATTTCACCACCAAGCAGAAGGGAAGCGGACTGGGATTGACGACGACGTTTTCCATCATCAAAAAACATGACGGGCATATTACGGTCGCCTCGTCGGTGGGTCGGGGCACCACCTTTTCCGTTTATATTCCGGCGCTTCCCGCGCACTCGGCGGCGAGGGAACAACCGGCCTCGGAGTCGGCGGGGATGCGGATTCAGGCGCGAATTCTGATCGTCGATGATGAGGAATCGATCCGATTGGTGGGAGCGCGCATGCTTCGGAGTTTCGGGTGTGAAGTCGAAACGGCCGAGGATGCGGCGGCGGCCATTCACCGGTTGACCGAATCGATTCAGGAGGGGAAACCCTTCGATCTCGCCATTCTGGATCTCACGTTGCCGGGGGGGATGGGCGGGCAGGATTTGGTGCTGCGGCTTCAAGCGATCGATCCGGCTCTGCGCGCCGTGGTCTCCAGCGGGTATTCGACGAGTCCGGTCATGGCCCGGTTCGGCGACTTCGGATTTGTCGGGGTCATCACCAAGCCGTATTGTTATGGGGAATTGAAGCGCCTGTTACAGCGCCTGCTCGGGAACCGCCCGGAACAACTGCCCGCGCCGTGACCGGGCGGAGGGGTTGGGGGAAACGGTGTAATTGAACAATTGCCTTTTTAAAGCGAATGGATTAAAGTTTTACAAATTTCCAATCCTCTGGGTGAAAATGCATATTTTTCATGTTGGACGGAAGGTGTCGCTGGCCGGTTGGGTGGGACTGATGGGGGTGTGGTTTTCGCTCACGGCCGGGGCGCAAACCCTGCGGTACGAGTCCTACCGGGAACTGGCGATCCCCCCCGATGCCTCCTTGCGGATCGGACCCTTCTATTCCGAATTGCGATACTCTCAAGGGATTGGCTATCGGTATGTCACCACTTCTGGCGAGGGGGTTGACTTGCTGTATGATGATGAGTTGGGTGAAATCCGGAAAGATGGCTCCGATTTTCCCCTCACCATGGCGATTTATTCCCGGAATTATGTCCTCTTGAATCCGGATATGGATCTCGATATTTCCTTTCAGGTCCGTTTCGTGTACTATCCTTTGGATACGCAGGATGACGAATGGGCCTTGGAATTGGCCGATGAGGGTTTGGCCGCCCGGTTTGGCGATTTCACCTTCCGCCTGATGCGCGAGGGCTGGTTCGGCGGCTATTCGAAGGATGCCTATTCGATCTATGCCGCCGATGAAGGTCAAGGGTTTTCCGCGGATATCGGATCGGAAATCGCGCTGACCCCTTATGTCAAGACCCGGATTTACACCCGCCCGTCCTATTCCGTGACGTATCTCGATTCGCGCGGATACCGCGATTTCCAGAGCGGCGAAAAATACGAAGCGTTCCAAAACACCGCCGGCGTGGATCTGGACTGGCTGGTGGCGAAGGACAAAAACGTGGCTCTGTCGTTTGACCGGACCGACACCTTGCCCCAGAACACCAACGTCGTCGGTTCCCAGCAAAGTGTCATTCAGCGGGCGCAGGCGGTTTATGAACAGCGTTTCGATCCCGACTGGCTGGTCGGCGCCCGGGCCGGAGTGGTGTCCCGCGACTATCCCGAGGGGGAGCGGGGGTCCCAGTTCCAGACCGATATGGAAGGCTTCCTGGTGGGGCAACTCACTCCGTTCAGCACCTTGAGTGCCGCGTTGGGGTATTCCCAGGTCGAACTCAGCGATGCCGGCGCTTACGAAGAAGACGGCACGGCGGATGGGGTGGTGGGGCGGATCAACCTGCGCACCCAACTGGCCAAAACGCTGTGGCATGCCTTCAGTTTCAGCCGGCTGTTCACCAGCGGGTATCAAGCGGGGGTGGATCAGGTGGATGAATTCCGCTATTCGATCTACGGGTCGGGCGACCAGACGAAAGTGGGGTTCACCACGGCCTTGCGCGAGGTCACGCCGGAATTGACCACGATCAACGCCCATCAGAACTGGGTGACGCAATTGACCCTAACGCAACCCATCGACGACTTGTGGTCCCTGCATTTCTCAGCGGCTTATGAGCAACGGTTGAACGACGATTTGGAGCCTGGGGCGCCCCTGGATGACGATCTGACGCTGGAGGACGATTACGATACCCTGACCCTGGTGGTGGGCACCTCCTATTTATGGACGAAGCGGTCGACGATTTCCGGGTTCGTCCAACATGTCGAGCGCACGAGTGAAGACCCCCTGCTCGAGTTCGAGCGGGACACGATTTCGTTGACACTCACCTGGACTTACACTTTTTAATTACCAGCGGGAGACGCTATGGCGACGAAAGTTCCCCCCGGTTTGAAGCGGGAACGGCAAGTGGTCATCTTGGGCACAGCCGGGTTATTCGGGTTGTGGCTGGCCCTGAATTTTACCCGGCTGTTTGCGGATCCCAATGGGATGCTCCGGTTTTTATTGGGCTTGGGTTTTGCGGTGCTGATCCTGTTTCGGCCTAAACCGGCCGAAGAGTTTTCGCCGACCTTCTTTTCCCGATGGGGGGGGCTGGGCCTGGCCGGGGTGGGAACCCTGTTGATTTCACTCGGGTTGGTTTTTAATGTACACCAGTTTGAATGGCTGGGTTTGCTTTTCCTGTTATCCGGAGCGTTGGCTTGGGCCTTGCCGGGCCGATATCGCCGGGATCTGTTCTGGGCGGTGGTGATTCTGTATTGGATGCATCCCCTGCCAGGCGTTATTTTTGGCCCGCTGGAGTTGGGAATGCAACGGGTTTCGGTCATCGGTTCCGAATGGGTGTTGCATGCGATGGGGGTGGCGGCTTGGGCGGATGGACTGGGATTGCGAAGCGGCTTGCGGCTGTTTGAGGTGCCGGAGGCCTGCAGTGGCATGAAGGCGTCCGTCACGGTCCTGTTCTGTGGACTGGGCCTGACGCTCTTGCGCCGGATGACGGCCTGGGAGACGGTGGTCCTGACGGGGCTGGGATTGGTACAGGTATTGGCCTTGAATATCCTGCGCATCGCCTTGCTGGTGTCCTTCGGGAATGACAAACCGGCGGACTGGTCGCCTCAAATCGTACACGACACGGCGGGTGTTTTTCTGTTGGTTGCCGTGGGGTTGCTGGCGGCGGAGGCGGCGCTTTGGCAGTCCTGGCGCCGTCACAGACGCCGGCTTTCTGATCTGATGAAAGCCGGGGATTTCATTGGCGAGCCGGAAGACAAGCGCCATCAGTTTCCAGCCTTCTGGCAAAGATTGATCCGACATGGTGGATGGGTGGCCGTGCTGGTTCTGGGAGGGGCGCTGATCGGGGGGGGCGCTTGGCGGACGCGCCCGCATTCACGGGCCCAGAAAATTCTCAAAGTTGCCGAGCAGGTTGCGTTGAACGATCCCGATACCGCGATGCGGGCCGTGCAGGCCGGCTTGGCGATTGAGCCCGGCAACCGGGATTTGCAGCTGGTCCGTATCCGCCTTCTGTTTCAACGCCGACAATATTCCGAGTTATTGGATGATCTTCGACGGCTGACGCCCGCCGAACGAACGCTGGATCACCAAATCATGGAAGCTCGCGCGAGGCTGGCCTTGGGAGATACCGACGCTGCGGTCAAGTTGCTGGATGATTTGCCTGCTGAAACGCAAAGCTGGCCGACGGTCGCCATCATCCGCGCCGAATTTGCCGCTCTGAAGAATCAGCCCGTAGCCGTGACCCGCTATTTGAAAGTGGCCGCGCGGTGGTCGCGTTTGGCGGATCGAATCCGCGGATTGTTTCCCTATCTGGCGGCGCACGAGCAATGGGCGGTGATTTCCGATGCCGATCCGGAAGTGCCCTATCAAAATCCCCAGCAGGCGTTTTTGGCGTTGACCGCGCATTTGCGCATGAACCGGATGGATCGGGCGTCCGGGGTTATGAATCGGATCCTGACCACCTGGCCGGACGATTTTCGGTTTCTCGATCCTCTCTTGGCCCTGGCCATTATTCGCCCGCAAAGCGAGTGGGAAAAAAAATTCGAATCCATTTTGAAGGCTAATTTGGAAAGGTTGAGCAATGAGGATCTGGCCCGCTATGCCGAGAATTGTTTTTTGGCGTTTCGGCCCGACTGGGCTTGGCTGGCCTACCGTCAACTTGCGGCCCGCGACCCCCGCGATCCGTCCCTAACCTTTATACCGGCCCGCAATGCCCATAAATGGTTTATGTTTCGACGCCGCGCGTGGGGCCTGCCCGATGCCCAGGCCGATACCTCCATCGATTTGCGGCCTTGGGCGCGCTTGACTCGACGGGTTTTGCCCTGGCAACAGCTTTGGGAGGCGGTGCCGTTGGTCGATGAAATGTTGCAAACAGATCTCGAATCGGTCCAACGGCATTGGGCGGAACAAACCTTGAAGGAGTTACAGCGGCGGGAACAGGTCGGGCCCCTGGATCGCCGGTTTCAACGGATGATGCCCCGGGTTCTCGGACAGTTGGATCGTTCGTTGGAAGCCTTGGCTTGGTATGATCGACTGATCGGGGCCTTTCCCGCAGACCGGCAGGATCTTGAAATGGAACGGGCCGGGTTGCTGGCGCGGATTGGAAACTGGCCGGCCGCCTATGAGATGTTGCGCCAGACGACGGTTGATTCCGCAGGACAGGAGACCCTGGTCGGCCGGGTTCAATGGGCCAATGTCCTGATGCATCTGGATATGGGGGCATTGGCCCTGCCGGTGTTGCATGAGGCACGGACCCGGTATCCGGAATCCACGTCGGCCCGGATGGCCCTGGCAAACGTCTGGAGTTCCCAGGGCTTTCCGGAGGAGGCGCTGTGGACGTTGGGGCTGAATCCCCTGCCTGCGAACGTTCCCGGCGAAATGATGGCTGATTTGTTGTATCGGAGCGGACGGATTATGATGGCCCGGAAACTGTCGGCGGGCGGGGATTCCGAGCGGTTTCCCGATAAGGTCCAACCGTTGGTCCTCTTGCCCGCCGAGGCGGCAACCGGCTGGATGGGCGAACCCTTGCAGGATGCCGACTTTGAGCGGGAGGCTTCCACAACGCCGGTGTCCGCCATCGAAAGCCCCTTTCTGGCCGCCTTTGTGCAATTGCGGCGGGAATGGTTTCGCGAACGGGGGCGAGGGGCCGTGTCGAAACTCGAGCGATGGGAGGCGCTTGGACGGGATGAGATGGAGAAGGCCTTTGCCTTATATACGCTGGCGATCCTGAGCGCGCGAAATAACGCCGGGACGGTTGCGCGAGAAGCCGCCCGCCGGGCTGTTGAAAAATATCCCGCTTCCCCCATTTTCCAGCGGGTTTGGGTGGCGCTGGCGGAAGACAAACGGGCGGCGGTCCAATCGGCCGTGGTGGCGTGTCCGCAGGATTCGGAACTTTGGCTGTCGCACCTGGTGGTCGAAACCAAGGCCGGGCGGGATGAGAAATGGGGGCGTGCGGAAATGGATTCGGCCCTGAACTCCGGTTATTTTTCGCCGGCCACCCTGGTCCGGGGGGGCGACTTCTTTTTGCGCAGGGGCTGGTCGGCCGCGGCCGGGTCGGTGGCGGAACGGGCGATTCGAGATGGGCAGGGTTATTTGCCGGCGTATGCCTTGGGGATTCGCTGTGCCTTATTTCAGACCAACCTGAATTGGGCGTTGACCTGTGCGCAGGAAGCCACCGATCTTTCGGTGGAACCGTGGGTTTTTCAAAAGATCATCGTGGATCTGAAAAACCGCACGCACCAGATCGACACCGATCTGGTGCAGGCGCTGGAGGCCTTGTTCGCCCGGTATCCCAAGGATCGCCAATGGGCCGGCCGGTTGGGCGATGTGTATTTTCAGCGGGGGGAATTGGGCAAGGCGTTGGGTTTGTTGACGCCGATTTTAAAGACCAGTCAGGCCGGGGATAAGATGCAGGTGCGAAGCTGGTTGCTGGCGGCCGAGGCGGCCCGGAGCGAGGGGAAACTATCGAATGCCATGGCGTTGCTGGAACGGGCCCGGACGTTATATCCCCGGGATCCGGCGATTTTGAACAATCTGGTCTATTACCTGGCCCAAAATCCGCAAACTTTGGGGCGCGCTCAGGAACTGGCAGAAGATCTGGCCAAGGAGACCGAGTCGTTCGAGCAACTCGATACCCTGGCCCTGGTTCATCTCCGGGCCGGTCAGGTTGCGCAGGCGACGGAGGCCATGCGGCGCGCCCTTCAATTGGTGCAACGGGGGGATTATGCCTGGCATGAACTCTATCTGAACGCCGCCGAAATTGAGTGGGCGGCCGGACGTGCGCGGGAAGCCCGTCGCTTAGTCGAAACGGTTCGTGCCGATCCCCGTCGTTCGAGTGCCGACGAGACCCGTGCAAGGGATTTGCTCGATAAAATGCGGCATTGACTTGGTGAGATCGGGAAGGTTATTATGTATGCTCTTTGTGGCGGATTAATGGATGGCCGGCTAAACCGTTGCCGGGTTACCCAATGTGGGGTCATATGAAACACATGAATAACGGCTTTGCCAAGGCATGGAAGAGCGTCCTGACGTGCGGGGTGATGGCCGGTCTTTGGGCCCTGGTCGGCGGATGCCTGACTCCCCGGCCCGAGCAATCCTATATCGACCAAGTCCTTGAGGAAAATCTCGGTGATCTGCAGGACCTTCGGGTGGTTCAGCCGACAACGGAACCGCCTCCGGTGGCGGCGTCTTCGCAACCTTCGGCAGTGGCTCCCCCCCCCGCGCCTCCGGTGTCAACGGTCAGCCCTGGAACCGAGCCGGCGTTGATTCGAGCGGCGGCGCTGCCGCCCGGAACCGAAGCCGGTGCGGAGACCACCCTGACCCCGCTGGACCTCCCCGCCGTGTCGATCGCTCCGTTTATTCCGACGGAAGACCTGGCGGATTTGCCCGATCAGGCCAGTCCTGATTCGGCGCTTAAGTCGGCGACCGATTTCCCGTCCGTGGCCCGCGATGTCACCATTCAGCCCGATACCATCTTGTGGGTGACGGTCGAGGAAGACCCCAGTCTGAATGGAAAATATCTGGTCAACGAATATTCGGCCATCGATTTTGGGTTCGTCGGTTTGGTATTGATGAACGACATGACGGTGGAAATGGCTGAGGCCAAGTTGCGGAACATTCTTGAAAGCCGGTATTTACGCAAGGCCACGGTCAGTGTCCGGATCGCCAAAGCCTCCTATGATCGCATCGGCGTGAGCGGGTTGGTGATGACACCCGGTTTGCTGAAAATCGGGCCGGGTTCGGGAATCAGTCTGAACGACGCCCTGCGGCGCGCCGGCGGGTTGCGCCCGGAGGCCGCGCTTCCCCGGGTCAAGATCATCCGCAATGGCTTGTTGTCGCCTTTTGGTCCGATTGCCCAGGGAGACGTCTATCCGTTGTTGTCGGAGGGCGGTCAGCCGACCATTCCGACGCTCACGCTGGCGAACAACGATCTGGTTTATGTGTTTGCCCAGCAGGCGACGCCGGTGGCGGGCGGCGGGGGCGGGGTTACCGGGTTGGGGGAGAAAAAAATCCTGTTGTTGGGTGAAGTCTCGCGCCAGGGAGTGGTGAGTTTTGCCGACAATGAGCCCTGTACCCTGCTTTATCTCCTGTTTAAGATTGGGGGATTGCCCAAATTCGCCAAGGCCGACGCCATTCGGATTGTCCGGCGCGACAAGGACGGGCGCATCACTGAAATTATTGCCAACGCCGAAAATCTGATGCGGGATGGAGATCCGTCTCAGGATGTGGTGTTGCAACATAATGATCGGATCATTGTTCCGGCCCGGCGGGTCAACTTTTTCTAGGGAAGGATGCCCCGCGAACGGGTGACGATCCATCCATGACCACTGAATTTAATCGAACGGAAACCACCCAGATTGATCCCCGGCTCTATCTCGGCATTTTGGTTTTTCGTTGGAAATTGATCGTCATTTGTTTTTTGTATTGTCTCCTGGGCGCCGTGGCGTATTTGAATCTGGTTCCCAAGCAATATTTGACCAACGCGGCGATCCTGATCTTTCGCGATCCCAACACGGAAATTTCCGGGCAACAATATTTATGGGAAGATGGGCAGACGCATATTGACCTGCTATCGAGTGAGAGTTTGAATGAACGGGTCATTCAAAGGTTGTCGCCGAATTGGGCGGAGCGGTTGGGCGATGCTGAGGCGCTCAAGGCTCCGGTTCAGATCCGGCGCCTGAAAAACACCGGGGGAATCGCGATCACCCTGGATATTTCCAGTCGGCATCCCGCCTACGCCCGGGCCTATCTCACCGAGTTGATTTCGTCATTTCAAGCGGAGCGGGAGGCGCTCAAGCAATACACCTCCCGCACGGCGTCGCGGATTTTAGAGGAACAACTGGCCCGGCTGGATGAACGGATTCGACTGGCCGAGGACGAAGTGATCGAGTTCCAGCGGTTGAACCAGATGGAGTATGTTCAAACCAAGGGCCAGCTCGAATTGGGCTACCTGCAGGAACTGCTCGCCCGCCAGCAACAGTTGAGCACTGAAAGTTGGATGTTGGAAGTCCAGTTCCCCAAGCTTAAGGGGGCGAGCGCCGGCTTGATCTCCAATATTAAGGATCTGACCGCCGATACGGGGCGAATCCGGGCGCCTCGCTTACGGACCGCCAATCCGGGCGGAACCCCGTCCGCTTCCGGAACCGTCCCCCTTGCGGCCGATCAATCCGCGGATGACCGGGTGATTTCCGAGTCGGTGGATGAGGCCCCTCCCGGCGTGGATCGGAGTACGCGGGGATGGCAGGAAATACGGGTTAAGCTGGCTCGTTTGGAAAGGGAGCGCGCTGAATTATCCGAGAAACTTCAGTCCGATCACCCGCAGATTCGCGCCTTGGAAACCGAGATCAGCGCACTTCAGGGGCAACTGGAGTTTTTCGCAGATCTGGAATACAAGGGAGCCCAGGAGCGTCATCAGGCTCTGACGGCCCAGTTGGATGCGCTGGAAGAGGCCCAGCGCCGCTGGAAGAATTCCTATCTCCTGGCCAGCCGCAAAGGGGCGGATTTGCGGCACCTGCAGTTGGCGGTGACCCGGCTGGAGGCGATGCACGCCCAGCTCTTTGGCAAGCTGAACGATCTGCGGGTCGAGGAAGAGATCAAAGGTGAACATTTTTCGGTGTCCCGGCCGGTGCGGACCGAGCGTGAACCGGTCTGGCCGGACCCGCTCAAGATTTTAGTGGGCGCCTTGGTAGCCGGTCTGGGGTCGGGATTGGGCTTGGCGCTGATGATCCACACATTCGATAATAAGGTGCAATCGATTGTCGATGTCGAGGCGACCGTGGGCGTGCCTTTTCTGGGCGGCATTCCCTATTGGGTCGCCGGTAAAGAGCTGAGCGGGCGGGTTCGGCCGATTGTGGGCGATGAACACCGGTCCGGTGCCGCGGAAGCCTATCGCGCGCTGAGAACGAACGTTTTGGCCGCCCTGGAAAAAAGCGGACGCAAAGTGGTGTTGGTGACCAGCGCCGATTCAAAGGAGGGAAAAACCCTGACGGTGCTGAATCTTTCGATCATGATGGCCCGGGCCGGTAAACGGGTGCTCTTGATGGACATGGACCTGCGCCGTGGGGTGTTGCACAAGTCCTTCGATATGGAGCGCAGTCCGGGAATCATTGATTGCCTGAGACAGGACCGTCCTTTCCGGGACGTGATCCGGCCGACGACTTTCGAAAATCTCTGGTTTGCCCCGGCGGGGACCGTGGACCGGAACACCTCGGAACTCTTGCACATCGCCGATTTGGCCCGCCGATTGAGCGAATTGATGGAAGGCTACGATTACGTGATCATGGACTCGGCCCCGGTTTTGCGGGTCACCGATACGGTGGTCATGGCGGGAATCCCGTTTTGTACCGTTATTTACGTGGCCCATTCCAATCGCACCACCAAACCGATGATTCGCTACTCCATCGATATGTTGGGGGATGTCAATCTCCTGGGGCTGATCATCAACAGTATCGAAATGAACCGGATCAGCAGTCTCTATTACAGCTATCAGTACCCTAATTACGCTTATTACAGTTACGCCTATGCGTATGGTTACGATTATTATCTGTATGATGAAAAGGACCGGAAGGCGAACCACCCCTCCCGTAAAGGGATGAAAACGTGGACCCATCGTTTCCGGCATTGGGTGCGAATCCATCTCCTACCCCTGGAGTAGTGCGGATGAACAACAGACGCCGTCAGTTGATGGGATCGGTGTCGGCCATGTTGGTGATCGACCTGGTCTGCCTGACCATTGGAGTGGTGGTTGCCATCTTATTGCGGTTGGGGCCCAATGCGTTGGGCGAATATCTGTTCCAACGCGCCGAGAGTTGGATTCTGTATGGCGCCAGCGTGATCCTGGCTCATTACGTTTCGGGCAGTTATGGGCTCCAGATCAAGATTTCGTCTTTCAATCAGGTGATCAACTGGTTGTTTGCCGTGGTGTCCGCATTGCTGGTGGTGAGTGTCACGTCCTTTGCCTGGCTTGAATTGGTGGTGGGACGCGGGGTGTTGGGCTTGGCTGTCGCGATCTACTCGATTCTGTGGTTGGGGATCAACGGTTTTCTTTACCGGTTTGTTTTGGCCCATCCCCGGTTCGCTTCCCGGGTGGCCATTTTAGGAACTGGACCGGCCGCCGCCGAGTTGTTGGCGATGGTGACCTCGCCCTGGATCCGTCCGATTCATTCGCTGGTGGCCGCCTTGAGCTTGCGTCAGTCCGGTGACGGTGAGCCGGATGGCCAGTGGAATGGGGTGCCCCGGTTGGTGGTGTCCCCGCAGAAATTGGCCGGGTGTCTGCACCGGCTTCAGGTGCGGAACCTGATTATCAGTCCGGATTACCTCCCCGAGGAGCCGGCTTTGTATCCCTATCTGCGGCGGTTGCGGTTCGAAGGAATACAGGTGATGGATCCGCTGACGGTGTCCGAAGTCCTTGCCGCGCGGATTCCCCTGGAAATGATTGACGAGCAATGGCTGACGCATGTCGGTTCGAGTCTGGCTCCGCTGGGCACGATGCGGATGAAGCGGATCATCGGGATGGTCGTCGCGATCATGGCACTTCTCTTGCTGTTCCCCCTGTGCCTGGTGATCGCGCTGGCGATTAAAATAGGGAATCCCTCCGAACCGGTCTTTTTCCGACAGCGCCGATTGGGCCATTTCGGACGGGAGTTTTCCATGTTGAAATTTCGCACGATGCGACCGGGAGCCGACCGGGAAAAGGCGGTCTGGTCGCCCGTGAACGATCCGCGCGTAACCCGGGTGGGCCGGATTTTGCGCCAATACCGGCTCGATGAACTGCCCCAGTTGATCAATGTGGTGCGGGGCGACATGTGCCTGGTCGGTCCCCGGCCGGAACAACCGTCGATCGTGTTGGAATTGGAAAAGACGATTCCCTTTTACCGGGAACGTGAAAACGTTCTCCCGGGCATCACCGGGTGGGCGCAGATTCGATATCCCTATGGCGCCACGGTGGAGGATGCCCGCCGCAAACTCGAATACGATCTCTACTACATCAAAAACCTCTCGTTGGTCCTCGACCTGCGAATTGTTCTGCGCACACTGCGGATCATGGTCCTGGGCTTGGAACGACGGGCCCCATGACCTTTGCGCTGACCTTGATGTTCATGGTGCTGGTTTTTTGGCGGCCACAGGATTGGTTGTTCCCGTGGCTCGTCGGATGGCCGTTATTGGATGTCATCACCATTTTTGCCTTCGTGAGCCTCCTGCTCGAAGGGCAGACAAAACGGATCAAATTTCCCCGCTCCGTGGCGATCCGTTTGGTGTTTGGCCTCTGGGTGGCGACCATGGTTTCGCATGTTCCCCACACTTATCTCCAAGGTATCCTGGACACCCTGCCGGAAACCTTCAAGCCCTGTTTATTTGTCGTGTTGTTATTGGTGGTTCTGAATACTCCAACCCGTCTGCGACTGGTGTTGGCGACGATTGTCGGCATGAGTTGCTTCATGGCTTTGCATGCCCTGCTCCAGGAGCGCTACGGGGTGGGCTTTGCCGGGGAGGCGCCCCTCATGGTGTTTGTGTCGGAGATCGGCTGGTATTCGCGCAGTCAATTTTTTGGAATCTTCGGGGATCCCAACGATCTGGCGCAAATGCTGGCCGCGGCGATCCCGATGGCGTTCGCCGTACCGCGGCGGCTGCGCGTGGCCCCGCTGGGCGTTTGTGTGTTGGTTGCCGGGTTCCTGTATTACGCCATTCTGTCCACGCATTCCCGGGGTGGAGAGGTTGCCCTGCTCACCGCCGGCGGGTTGATGGTGCTCATGGTTCTGCCGACGCGTGCGCTACCTTATTTAGCCGGCGCAGGCTTGATTGGCTTTTTGGTCCTCTGCGGCACAGGCGGGCTGATTGTCATGGACGAATCGGCCCGGGATCGGATCGCCTTCTGGGGGGAGGCGAATCGTGCGTTCAAGGCGAATCCGGTGTTCGGACTCGGATATGGCATGTTTTGGCAGGTGGCCAAAGATCGCGCCGCGCACAACGCCTTCGTTGCGTGTTATACCGAAATTGGAATTTTTGGATATTGGTTCTGGTTCAGCCTGCTCCAGACGGGGGCCGCCGGGTGTTGGCGGGCCCGGATGTCGTTGCGCCGGCCGGTGACCGAGGAGGATGCCTATTTGCGCCGCGCCGCCGGGTTAATGATCGCTTCAATCGGCGGGTTCTCCGCCGGGGCCTATTTTCTCAGCCGGGCCTTTGTATTTCCCTTATTCTTTCTCTTCGCCATTGTGCATGCCATTCCCGTGTTGGTTCAGGACCGGCTCCCCAAGGGATACCCGGCTCTCCTGACCTGGCGGCGGGATGTGTTGGGCTGGGGGACGGCAACGGCCCTGGCCAGTGTCGCTTACATCTATGTTTCGATTCTGTTATTGAACCGCTGATCCCAAATTCCCCGATCGAACCCAGTCTCCCGGAAAAACGAAGTTCGATACCTGGTTTCCGAAGACGACAGGGGCCACCCAAATCCTCGCCTAAGAGCGCATCGGCGAATGGCGACCATAGGTGTCACCCCTTGCCCTCACGGCTCGCCAGAGTCTCGCCCTCCAGGGGAGAGCTATCCATCTTGTATCGATTGACGTTTGGAGGGCGAGACTCTGGCGAGCCGTTCTGTCTGCGGCCCGACCA
>CAZCDO010000050.1:0-22600 GCA_964497135.1 uncultured Verrucomicrobiota bacterium | reverse complement strand
TGGCAAACGTAATAACCTTGGGGTGAATCAGGTTTTTGCTGCGATTTAAATATTGGACGAATTCGACGATGCCCCCCTTGAACAGGAAAAGTTCTTTCCGTTCCGGTTCTTCCTGGGAGAATTCGATTTCAATGCCGCCATTTAAGAATGCCAGTTCCCGCAGGCGGTTGGCCAGGATATCCCACTCGAATTTGACAATCGTAAAGATGGTGGCATCCGGGAAAAAAGTGACCTTGGTTCCGGTGGACTTGGTTTTGCCGATGGTTTCGAGTTGGGAGGCGGCATGCCCGCGCTCATAGCGCTGGTGGTACACATTGCCGTTCCGCCGGACTTCCACTTCAAGCCATTCGCTCAGGGCGTTGACGCAGGAAACCCCCACGCCATGGAGACCGCCGGATACTTTGTAGCTGTCGTTATCAAATTTGCCACCCGCATGAAGTTTGGTTAAAACAACCTCCAGGGCGGACTTCTTTTCGGTGGCATGCAGATCAACCGGAATCCCGCGCCCATCATCGGTGACGGACACCGAGCCGTCGGCATTGATGCTGACTTGGATATGCTTGCAATACCCGGCCAGGGCTTCGTCAATGCTGTTGTCAACCACTTCGTAGACACAATGATGGAGGCCGCGCGAGCCGGTGTCGCCGATATACATGGCGGGGCGTTTACGAACGGCCTCAATGCCTTCGAGAACGGTGATATTGGTCGCGTCGTAAGTAGGTTCTTTTTTGGTCTCAGCCATGTTTTTTTCGACTCCGTATAGACATCTTTTAAAGATAGGATTAAGGGGTCTCGATAGCAAGCTTTAAGTTCGGTTTTAAGGTCTTTTATGAAGGTTGATAATTATTTTGTATCTAATTGAAATATAAAGAGATATGAAGATCGTAAGCCGTCCAAAAAAAGGGGATGACATGTTAAAATAGAAAGGGTTGAAAAACCGGGTTCGATTCTAAATAAAAAGGGCCTAAAAATGCTTTCTATAAAAATGAATTAGCACCCTAATTCCCTCCCTTTTCCGTGGGATCGCCCGATGAAAGCGGTAAGATCGGGCCTCGATTCGGCCTTCATTGAAGTCCCATCGTCTCAGTGTATTTTCAGTGCGGGAAACAGGCCTTAGAAGTCACTGGCATTGCGGGGCAGCAAGCCTTGGTGCCTCAAAGCAAACGCCCCTATTTGGATATCGACTAACGGCCTTCGCCCCATTTTCCCGGTTCGTTTGAGTTTAATGGGAGGAATGCTTTTTTTCTTTTTTGACACGATGCCCGTTTTCTGGTACATAGACCCCCCGTTTTTGAAATTAGGTGAAGATCACCGGTTTGCGATGCGTTAAACTGTTAGAGGTCTATTATGGGTTACACAGCCGCCGATTTGCGCAAGGGTTTGCGCATTGAAATTCAGGGAATTCCGTTTGTCGTTACGGAGTTTACGTTTGTCAAGCCGGGGAAAGGCGCCGCGATTTACACCTGTCGCATCAAAAACATGTTTGATGGGTCGACGCAATTGCGGGCTTACCGCTCCAACGACACCTTTGACAAGCCCGATTTGGAAGAGCGGACGATGCGCTATTCCTATGCCGAGGGCGACCAATTCATTTTTCTCGACGAGAATTTCGAGCAGGTGACGATTCCCGGATCCGTGCTGGGGGACAGCCAATATTTTCTTTTTGAGGATGTGGAAGTGTCGGTCATGTTCCATAATGGCCGGCCGGTGGATGTGACCCTGCCCACCTTCGTGGAAAAACAGGTTCTGGAGACTGATCCGGGCAATCGGGGCAACACGGCCACGAATGTTTTAAAGCCGGCCAAGATCGCCGGTGGCTATGAAATCCAGGTGCCCTTGTTCATCAATCAGGGCGATATTGTGAAGATCGATACCCGTACCGGGGGATATGCCGACCGGGTTTCGAAACGATGACAGGTTCAAAGATATGTCGCATCCCCGCCCGCCGGATGATGGGGTAAATCGACTGTGCGTTGCCCGCCCGGTATTCGAAGCCCGGGCGCGGTTGGTCGATGCGGTGCGCGAATTTTTCAAGTCCCGGGATTACCTCGAGATCGAAACTCCGATCCGCCTTTCTGTTCCCGCCCTCGAATTACACATCGATGCCCTGTCGGCCGGTGACGCTTTTTTGCGAACCTCGCCCGAACTCGCCATGAAACGTCTCGTGGCCGCCGGGTATTCCCGGATTTTTCAAATCGGTCCCTGCTTTCGTTGGGGGGAAACCGGGCGCATCCACAACCCGGAATTTTCAATGTTGGAATGGTATCGCGCGGGAACCGATTACGAGGGGATTCTCGAGGAAACCCGGGAACTGGTCCGGTTGATCGCGGACCGGGTCGTGGGGCGGCGGCACTGGGACTTCCAAGGAACCACCATCGATCTGGATCTGCCGTGGGCCATCTATTCAGTGGGCGAGATATTCAAAGAGCGGGCGGGTTGGGATCCGATCGAGGATTTCGATGCCGAGCGATTTGATCGCGATTTAGGCGGAATCATCGAACCGGGTTTTCCCCGGGATCGGGCCGTGGTGCTCCGGGATTATCCGGCCCAACTGGGGGCCTTGGCCCGGCGCAAGCCGGGACAGGAACAACGGGCGGAACGGTGGGAGCTTTACCTGGGCGGAATCGAACTGGCCAATGCGTTCAGCGAATTGACCGATCCGATCGAGCAACGCGCTCGGTTTGCGGACTGGACCGCCCAACGGCTGGCGGATCAACGGCCGGTTTACCCGGTGGATCCGGAATTCATGGCGGCACTCGACACCGGTATGCCGCCGACGGGCGGGATCGCCGTGGGGCTGGATCGCTTATTGATGGTGCTGATCGGGGCAGCCTCTTTGGATGCCGTACTTCCTTTTCGGACGCCGGTGGATGGGGGACTCTCATAGGGCGGGGGCGCGCGGAGAGGCTGTCCGATGGACCGTCGAGCCTGGGCTCCACTCCTGCGATGACGGGGTGAAGAGCGCCAGTTCAAGCAAGATATATGATCATTCGAATTTGGAGTGCGGCAGTTCACTGCCGCTTTTCCCGGCGCCCAGTGCACCGCGCCCTCCATCAACGCCGGAATCCAGATCAGTCCGTTCCGGTTTCACACCCGTGGCTGCGGCTCACGAGGACGTTCGCCCTCCAAAAGACGACATCGAGACAATCGAGAGGATATTCCTGGAGGGCGAACGTCCTCGTGAGCCGCGGGGGTTGGGTGCTCCCTTGGGATTGTTCCCTCTATGATCATTTCCGTGTGCCAAGCAATAGGGTTTTCCTCCCTTTTTTTCGAAAATTTATCTTACATCTCCAGAACGGGTCGGACACTCTTTGGGCTGTTATAATCGCGCATTGAGAGTAAAATCGCCCTGAAGTTACGGTTGAACAATCGGACGGAATCTTGATTCATATCAAGGAACCCAATGGGGAATCATGCGATGCTACGGGCAGTTGGAAGAACCCAGTGGGCCTTCCGTGAAGCGATAAACAGATTAAGGAGAACGACGATGAGTATGTTTTGCTACCAGTGCGAACAGACGGCGAAGGGGACGGGATGCACGCAAGTCGGGGTGTGCGGTAAGGATCCGAACACGGCCAATCTACAGGATGTATTGGTCCAGGCCCTCAAAGGGATTGCGATGTATGCCCATCGGGCCCGCCAGTTGAAGGCCCGGAGTCAGGATGTCGATCACTTTGTGATTAAAGGCTTGTTCACCACGGTGACCAATGTGAACTTCGATCCAGCCCGGTTGCAGGGAATTCTCCTGAAAGCGGACACCATCAAGGACCAAGCCCGCCGCCTCTACGAAGACGCGGCGCGAAAAGCCGGTAAAACCCCGGAAGTTTTGACGGGTGCCGCTGCTTGGAAGCCCGCCGCCGATCTGCCCGGATTGGTCAGTCAGGGCGCGGCGGTATCGATTACCGGACGGATCGCGAGCCTGGGTCCGGATGCCACGGGATTGCAGGAATTGATCGTTTATGGGCTGAAGGGGGTTGCCGCCTATGCGGATCATGCGCTGATTCTGGGGCAGGAAGACGAGACCGTAAACGCCTTTTTCCACGAGGCGCTGGATTTTCTGACCCGGCCGAATCCGACCGTTCCGGATCTGCTGGGCATGGCCCTGAAGGTGGGCGAGGTCAATCTGGCGGTGATGGGTCTACTGGACAAGGCGAATACCGGCACTTACGGCGATCCCGTGCCGACCCCGGTGCGCATCACGGCGGTGAAAGGCAAGGCCATCCTGGTTTCGGGGCATGACCTGAAGGATCTGGAAGAATTGCTGAAGCAAACGGCTGGTAAGGGCGTCAACATTTATACGCACGGCGAAATGTTGCCCGCGCATGGCTATCCGGGGTTGAAAAAATATCCGCACTTGGCGGGCAATTACGGGGGCGCCTGGCAGGATCAGCGCAAGGAATTCGACGAGTTTCCCGGCGCCATTCTGATGACCACCAATTGCATCCAGAAGCCCAAGGAGACCTATCAGGGCCGGATTTTCACCTGCGGGCTGGTGGCCTGGCCCGGGGTGACTCATATTGCCGATCGCAATTTCACGGCCGTGATTCAATCCGCTCTGGCGGCCCCGGGGTTTGCCGCGACCGAGCCGGAAAAGACGATCCTGGTCGGGTTCGGGCATGCGACGGTCATGAGCGTGGCCGGCAAAGTGATCGATGCGGTCAAGGCGGGACAGATCAAGCACTTCTTCCTGATCGGCGGCTGCGATGGCGCCAAGTCGGGGCGGAACTACTTCACCGACCTGGCCCAGGCGGTGCCGAAGGATTGCGTGATTCTGACCCTGGCCTGCGGAAAGTACCGGTTCAACAAACTGGATTTTGGCGACATCGGGGGAATCCCGCGCCTGCTGGATATCGGGCAGTGCAACGACGCCTATTCGGCGATCCAGATTGCCGTGGCCTTGGCCGGTGCGTTCAAGTGCGGCGTCAACGACCTGCCGCTTTCGATGATTCTCTCCTGGTACGAACAGAAGGCGTGTTGCATCCTGCTGACGCTTCTCCATTTGGGGGTTCGGAACATCCGGCTCGGACCGAGTCTGCCGGCGTTTCTCACTCCGGCGGCGGTCCAGGTGTTGCAAGAGAAATTCAACATCATGCCGATCGGCACTCCGGCTGAAGATCTGAAGGCGATTCTCGGCTGAAGAGCCTTTGGGTGACACGACCAGAGCGCCGGCCTCCTTCGGGCCGGCGCTTTTTTATGAGTGACAATCCGCGCGATTCCGCCTAATAGATCAAGGCCATGATGACACACAAACCTTCCATTTTGGATTCCCGGGTGATTTGCAAACAGCCGGGTCGCTACCTGGCCTGGCCCTCGATCGCGGCGACCGCTCAAGGAGAATTGCTCGTGGTCTTCTCGGGCGACCGCGACCGGCATGTCTGTCCATTCGGGAAAACGTTTCTGATCCGATCCGCGGATCAGGGTCGGACCTGGAGCCCTCCCCAACTGATTACCAATACGCCGCTGGATGATCGCGATGCCGGCATTTGGGTTTGTCGCGACGGCACGATCCTCGTCACCTGGTTCACCTATGTCAATTCCAGCTGGAGGTCCAGCCCGGGGGCTTGGGCGGACCACATGAAATCGGTGTCGGAACAAGACGTTTTGGATTGGACCTCGGACGGTTTGATCGACAACCTGAATGTTCGGCGGGGCCATTGGATTCGCCGGTCCACGGATGGCGGCCACACGTGGGAACCGCCGATCCGGGTTGTGCCTTCGGCCCCGCATGGTCTGATTGAATGCGCGGATGGCCGCCTGCTGTATGTCGGCAACAACGCCTACGAGCGGGTTCGAAAAACGAGCGCCTTGGTTGCCGCGGAATCGCGTGATCAGGGGATAACCTGGCGGATCCTCTCGACGATCCCCATGTTTCCCCGGCTGCCCGAAGGAAGTCCCCTCAGCGGGGCCTATTGGGGCGAACCGCATGTTGTCGAGGTAGCGCCCGGCCGCCTGGTCGCCATGGCCCGATATGAGGAGCGGCCGAAAGCGCAGGAAGATCAGAACTGCTTTCTCTGGCAGTTTGAATCGAACGACGGGGGATCGACCTGGACGGAACCCCACCGGACCGATATTTGGGGGAAACCGCCGCATCTGCTCCGATTGCGCGATGGACGGCTTCTGGTCACCTACGGAATCCGGCACGGCGCGACGGGTCAGCGGGCCTGCCTGTCCTACGATGACGGGCGCACTTGGGATTACCCGAATGAGATCATCTTGCGCGACGATGCGCCGAATGAAGATCTGGGATATCCGGCCACGATCGAATGTGCGGATGGTTCGTTGGTGACCGTTTACTATCAGGTGGACCCGCCGGACAAGCTTCCTTGCATCATGGCCACCCGGTGGCGGATTTAAACTGTTCGTGAAATGACCCTCCGCTTCTGGAAGGTGGGAGGTGCGCTCCGTCGCGCCGATTTCTTAATGGTGAGGTTTTCTTGATCTGCATCAAGGCGTCCGGCTCCGACTTGAGGCATAATGACGGCGTTGAAAGAAACCAAAGGACTTCAGGAGGAGAGGCTTATGACGACGCGAAAGATCATTGAAATCGACGAAGCGAAATGCAA
Organism: uncultured Verrucomicrobiota bacterium; assembly: GCA_964497135.1. Classification (GTDB taxonomy): domain Bacteria; phylum Verrucomicrobiota; class Kiritimatiellia; order CAIKKV01; family CAIJXV01; genus CAIJXV01. Next base: position 16,037 of record CAZCDO010000050.1, on the reverse strand, counting down.
CGGCTGTGGCAAGTGTGTGACCGGGTGTGCGGAAGGCGCGCTGGCCATCATCAACGGCAAGGCCAAGGTGGTTAAGGAACAATACTGCGATGGATTCGGAGACTGCGTGGGTGAATGTCCGACCGGCGCTTTGAAGCTGGTGGACCGCGAGGCGCCGGAGTTCAATGAGACCGCGGTTCGGACGCATCTGGCGCAGACCCGGGGAACCGCCGGGATTCAACAATTTGAAAAAGCGCAGGCGGTGCATGCCGGGCATGCGATCTCGCCGGCGCCGCCGACACCACCCCACGGCGGCTGTCCGGGAAGCGCCCAGCGCATGCGGGCCGCAACCGGATCGCCGGACAGCAACCGCCCGACCGCGTCCCAGGGTTTGCCGCCCGCAGTCAACCGCTCGGAACTCACCCAGTGGCCGGTGCAATTGCATCTGGTTTCACCCCAGGCGCCGTTTTTTAAAAACCGGGAATTGGTCCTGCTCAGCACCTGCGCGCCGATCGCCTCGGCCGATGTGCATTGGCGGTTTATCCGGGGCCGGTCGGTAATTGTGGCCTGTCCCAAACTGGATCGACGGGAAGGTTATGTGGAAAAACTGGCGGCCATATTGTCCGAACCCACCGTGCCCAAGGTGATCGTGGTCCGCATGGAAGTGCCCTGTTGTGGCGGTTTGACGGCGATTTTGGAGGAAGCGGTTGAACTGAGTGGGCGGACCGATCTACAGGTGGAAGAGGTGGTGGTGGGGTTGGACGGAACCACCCAGGCGGTTGCTTTAATTTAGCGTTGCGGCCGAAAGAACTCAGGCACCAGGGTTCGGGGTTCAGGGGAAACCATGCGTTGGGAGAAAGAGGGAAAGGCCATCCGTTTCCTGAACCCCAAACCCTGAACCCAATTCGCATTAGTCCAAGAGCGAAACCGCAATCTCTCGCGCTTCGTTGAGATTATTTGCCCAATGCACTTGAGGAAGGGCCTGTGTCCAGGTGTCGTAAAAACTCCGGATTTTGCCGTTCACCGTGTCGAGAATCACTTGAGGTCGGCGGGACAGCAATCCCAATAAATGGCCATGGAGGCGGTTGGTAACCAGGACCCGTCCCCGGTTGACCAAATCGATGCCCCGCTGGGTGCGCAGACAGGCCAGCCGCTCGTAGGCCGGAGTACTCCAGCGGCAGAGGCGCCGGGCGATCGGTGCATGGCGGGGATAGAGACGGTTGATCCATCCATCGAATCGAAGAAACGCGCGTGCCGAGGGTTGCCAGCGGTTGACTTCAGTCCCCGGAATCTGCCAATCCTCGTGGGGGAACCCGATATCGGGCAGGCATTGAAGGGTGGATGCGGGCGATTCCTGATCCAGACGCAGGAGACCGAAGATGTCCATCGCGGGCGGGCTCAAGTGGAAATCGGTGGAATCCAGAGTCAGGGATAAATCGGGGCAGAGAATAGTGCGGCAATCGAAATGACGACGGGCCAAAGCCTCGCTGGCGGTATCGCGGGTGAGAAGGGTAAACTGTTTGAGGCGGCCGATCATCCGGGAAAAAGAGGGAATATTCCCGGGCGACTGAAACCAGATGCTTTGGGGCAATTGCAGGATATGGCGGTCCGGAAAATCCTCAAAAATCCGGCGTCGCAAACCAGTTTCGTCGGGATACACATCGCCCAAGTTGCCCCCGCCTAAAATAAGGATGGGGCCCTCGGGAAGCGCGGCTTTCAGATCTTCGCGACGGTAGGACTGAAAACTACAGACATAGCGCACCGGAATCTGGAGCTCGGCTAATATCTTGCGGGTGCCGCACCAGATGGCGGAATCTCCCGGATTCCAATGGTTGGGAAAGCAGGTCAGGGCACAAGGAGTTCCCGGCGGAAGCAGGGGTTTCAGGGTTTCCCGGATTCGGTTGTGCCAGTGTTGGAAAAGAGGGTCCATGGCGCGATCAAGCCTTGTTGGGGTTCGCCGCTTGAGTTTAGGGAGAGGGCGATGATGGTCAAGTTATTTTCATGCCGTCCCGTCGACTGGGGCAAAGCCCCCGACGGAGTCGGTCAGGCGCCGATGATCCGGGGCATGGGGCGAGGTGCGCGGCCCATTTCGGCATTCATAAATTGGAGCAATAAGTCCTGTTTCAAGGGCTGGAATTCCGGCAGATCCCATAAGTTCCGGTATTCCCCGGGATCATTAGCAAAGGCACGGAAGGAGGCAATAAAAAAGAAATCAAGTTGACCGCAAACGGAAGTCTGCCTACAGTAACTTTGCTTTGCTTGGATTTGATGTCCCTTAGGATCAGTCATCGTTATGAATATGCACTTCGGATCGTTGGTGCTGAAAGCTGGCCGGCTGTCGCTGAAACTGGCAAAAAACGGGCGCCTCTTGGCGCTACGCGATGATGAATCCCGGCGGAACTTCATTCACCCCGATCAACCCAGCTATCTCGTGACAGCCCGTTTTCTCGGTGATCCGGGAAGGGGCTTTCCTTGCGAACTCCGCTTTGCGCCGAAGTCTCCCGCCTCCTGCGATATCACCTGCGTATTTGAAACGGGTTCCACCGCGGTGGTCCGCGCGACCGAATGCGATGGTTACCTGAAACTCCAGGCGATGGCTACCAGCCATCCGGACACCCTTCAATGTCTTTTCTGGGGTCCTCTGGCCACCACCCTGGAAGGCCCGATCGGTGAGTATCTGGGCCTCCTTCGATCCGACACTCTGACCCTCGGTCTCCTCTCCCTGGACCCGAACACGGACGGCACGGGAGATAGCCATTTCTTGTCGGGACACTGGCTTCCACGGGCCGTGGGCGGTTCATTCCTCGAATTACAGGCTGAAAACCAGAGCCAGAACACGCCCCGTAAAGTTTTTGGAACCACCGTTTCAGGAAAAACCGTCCTCGGACTGACGGTTTTGAATTCAAGCGTCGCCCTGTTCGGTTGTCACGAATCGGAAGCCCTGGACCTTGTGGAACGCATCGAACTTCAGGAAGGATTGCCGCATCCGGTGGTGGATGGGGAATGGACGAAACGATCCCGGTTTGTTCGGGGGTCGTCGTGGTGGACAGACTACACCGAAGAAAATATTGATCGCTGTCTGGATCTCGCTGTCGAAACCGGATTCAAATGGTTGTGTCGTTTCCGGACGTTTGGAAATTGGGGGCACTTTAAGCCGGACCCGACCCTGTACCCCAATGGATTCGAAGGGTTTCGGGCCTGTTCAGACAAGGCTGAGGCCAGGGGTGTACACGCGCTCTTCTATACCCTTTCCACATTTCTCAAGGAAATCTCGGTACCGGAACCCTATATCAGTCCGGTTCCCGATCCGCGTCTTCAGACCGTTTGGCCCGAAACGGTCTTGAGCGATTCCCTCGCCGAAACCGATATCACCCTGTGCCTTGCCGGGAATGACGAACTCCTCGATATGTTGAACGAAAAACAGATGGAGGTGTCGGATAAAGTGATTCGGATTGATGATGAATTGATCGGGTACCAACAGGCTTCTTTGGAGGGAAACCGGATCCGTCTTGATACCTGTACCCGGGGCTATTACCGGACGGTTCCCGCGAAACATGCTTTGGGCGCGCGGGTCGGGAGGATGGTGTTTACCTACTGGAATAATTTCTTTCCTGGAACCGAGGAGATGAATGCGGAAGTGGGGCGTCGAGTTGGGGCTTTGGCTCGGCAGGGTCACTTCCGCCAAGTCACCTTGGACGGGCATGAAGGATGCCTGTTCACGGGGCATGGCGTGTATTCGAAGCATGTTTTTCTCGATGCGATTTACCAGGAAACCCGGGATCTGGGATTCCTTTACACCTCATCCAACCTGGGAAACTGGAGTTGGCATACGCTCTCCTATATCAGTTGGGGGGAATACGACTGCCACAAGGGATTCCGGGGCGGCATGCTGGATTACCGGCTGTGGCGCATGATTCAGCTCAGAAACAACCTGATGCCCCGCCGTTTGGGTCAGCATTACCCGGACCGGCATACGACGGTTGAGGATATCGAGTGGCTCATGGCGCTGGCCACCGGGTGGGAGGCCGGGGTCGAATTGCATGTTCAGATCGACGATTTCAATCAAAATCCGCAGCGCGGCGAAATCGTGCGAAAAATCCGCCTATGGGAGCAAGCCCGTCTCGATCGGATTTTCACGGAAGAACAAAAACGGAATTTTCGCCAGACCGACCGGCTGCACACCCTCGATCGGGCGCCAGACGGAACCTGGAACGTATCCGTTTTGCGCCGCTGGCAACATGCGCCTTTAGAGATTAGGCCCGCCGCATCCGTTGTTCTGTCAGGTGCCGGGAAACAACCCGGACGGGTGGGGCCTTGCAGTATTTCGTATGACTGGACACATGATCCGGGCATCTATCAGTCCGCCTGGTTATCCGACGATATGATCCATGAAGCGGGCCGGACATCCTCGACCTGGGAACTCGTGCCGCCGGAATTCGACAAGCTGGGAAGAGATGGTCAGCAGGCCCAGAAACTTCAGTTTGTGTTGCGCCTGCCGGAGACGGCTTCGGCCCCGATTCGCAATCCTCGGGTCACGGTCAATTCGGATCCGGAAATCGAAGTCCGCATCCCGGTGGTCCTTCAACCCGGCCATTATCTTTCAACACCACACGACATCCCGATGGCTTTCGTTTATGACCGTCACCATAACGTCATCGCTGAAATTCCCATCCGGGACCTGCCGCAATTGCCCGAGGGGAAAATCGCCGTGACTCTGGCTGCGGACGGAATGGCAAAGAACAGGGTGGCTCCCATTCTTAATATCCGAACCCATCGGCATATTCCCGTTCCGGCCTGATGGCTTGCCCTCAGGCCCCGTAAAATCGGGCCAGGAAAGCGGGGTTTGATTCTGCGAACAGGGTGGATCCCACCCGATCCGCCACCCCGATGACCATGCGTTCGTGATGGCACACCAACCCGTCAACCCGATTGATCGCTCCCGTGGTGGCATAGTTGATACAGGCGCACCAGTTCATGCAACGCTCTCGGACGGGACAGTCCTTGCATTCGTCAATGATGTTGCCCCGACACGCGAGGATTCGAGCGCGTTGGGCGGAGTCAAAACCCGTGAAGATGGTTCCCAGGCAAAGGTCTTTATTCGTATCGTCACCGACAATTCGTTCGCATGGATAGATATTGCCGCTGGCGGCAATGGCAATCTCGTTTTCGCCAAAACCGCATCGATCACAGGGCGCATAGCCATCCTTGATCCGGGTCCGGATCTTGCCGTCGATGACATTGATCCGGACCGGCTGGCCTGCCCGATAGGCATCGATATAAAGATCGCCAATTCGTTCGGAAGCGGTCTGCCAGGTGCGTAAGGCGGTCTCCGGCCACTCGATATAAAAATTGGGATTCAAGGCCATGTTGCGAATGTCTTCGGTCAACAGCCATTCGACTGATTTTGCCAGGTGCGCGACGTTTCGGGGATCGACCACGAGGATGATTTCACCGGTGGGTTGGGGTCCCCGGAAAAAACGCAAGGCTCTTGAGGCCGCAGCATGCGATCCGGTTCCATCGGGAAAGCGGCGCAAGGTGTCATGCATGGCGGCATTACCATCCAGGGACAACCCCAGATAGAAATCATGTGCCCGGAACCAGGTCATCTTCTCCTCATCCAGCAAGGTCATATTGGTGGTGACGGTCTTCTTGAGGGGGAGGCCCTTCTGGGCGGCTTGCTTCAGGGCATAGTCCGCTGAACGAGTCAGCAGGGGCCATTCGATCAGGGGTTCGCCCCCAAAATAGCCGATTTGAGCTTCTGGAGGCGTGCCGAGCAAAGTGGCTCGCCGGAGAGAATAATCCAAGGCGAAGTCGATGGCTTGTCGGGCCACGTCCCAGGACATTCGTGTGTTCGACTTGGGCCCTGCATAGCAATACTCACACCGGAGATTGCAGGCATGGGTCAGGCACAGGGTGAAGTCCATCGGGGGCTATCGGCGAAGGAGGGTTGTCATTTGCCCCGGATCTTGCCCTTAATGATCGGAGTCGAGGCTGAGTTAGTGGCGGCGATTACGGGAGGGTGACGGTCCTGCCGGTTGGTGGCTTGGGGCGGAGCCAGCGGCGGAACTCCCAGCAATTGGGCTTTGGGCTCCACCGCAATATCGCCCCGGAGTCGGGCTTCAGAAGTTTGTTGTATGGGACAATTTGTTTCTGCCGGCCGGGGTTCTGCCACTTGTTCCTTGGGGCCTTTGATGCTTCCGGGAGGCAAGGGGACTCCCGCTGTGCGAAGGGGAGCGCTCAGTCCGGTAACCGTGCTCAACCCAATGGCGGCCACGCCCAACAGCGTTGTATACTCCGAAAATTGACGACGAGTGGGATATTGCGGATCAGGAAGTTTGGCGTTTTTTTTGACTTTCATAGCCCATCCTCATAATGCAAACCAGGTGGTTAAAACCGTTCGAAGTGGCCCCATATTAACGCAAAGGACGCAAAGGGGAAAGCGCAAAGGCTGAACGAGGTGCATCTGCGATTAGGTGAACCAGCAACGGCGTCCATGTAGGATCAGGCATTTTTGCCTGACTCCGTTTTCGTTATAGCTGCGCTCTATGAGCGCCTCTCCATTTCTCAGATCCGCTCACAGAGCGGGGCTACACTTAAAGGATACCCGTGAGCACCCTTATTCCCTGGATGTAGCCGCGTTCTATGAACGCCTCTCCGTTCCCCAAATCCGCCTTGACGGGCGACCCACGACCAGTGGCGCGTTAAATGAACAACGCTGTGCCTGACTGTTGGGCTTCTTCCAAAAAGGTGGCCACGCCGCCGAATTCCAGCCCGTCGATCAACTCCTCCTGGGTCAGCCCCATCACGTCCATGGACATGGTGCAGGCCACCATCCGGGTGCCGCCGGACCGAGCCATCTGGATCAGGTCAGGCAGGGGAATGACCTGTTTCTGGCGCATGACTTGATTCATCATCAGCGTGCCCATCCCCATCATGTTCATTTTGGACAGCTTCAGCTTGCGCGCCCCATTCGGCATCATCCAGCCGAACAGGCAATCCATGAACGGTTTCCCCTCCGGTTGGACTTTGCCTTTCCGCAAGGCATTCAAGCCCCAAAAGGTAAAGAACATCGTCACCGACTGCCCCATCGCCAAGGCGCCGTTGGCAATCACAAAGGCCGCCATGACTTTGTCCAAATCGCCCGAGAAGACGATGAGTGACAATTTGGCGGGTCGATTCGAATCGCCGGTTGAGGCGGAAGCCGGAGCCGGCAATCCGGCTTTAGTTTTACGCAATCGCAATTCGATCTGTCCCTTGTTTTGAGAGAGACTCACTACTTCGCAGCCATTCTGGCGGCACCAGGCGGGGCCGTCGGCGGCGAACCCGGGATCGCTGGCGGTGACGATAATTTCGTCACCGGGGGCGAGGGCGGCGGCGGCTTCACTCAGTTTTTTGATCGGACCGGGGCATTGCAGACCCGTGCAATTTACCGCGATCATTTTTCCGGCCGATGGAATGGGTAGGGGCGGTGGAATGGGATTGCTCATCTGCTCCTCGGCATAAAACAGCAGAGGCCGCTCCGGTTGGCCGGTGCAGACCGGCAGGGAGTGAAAACTACAAAAGGTCATAGATCCGCCAGCCAGAGTGGCCGCCCGGTCAAACCCGCTCTGGGTCAAAATCCGATAGGCTAAATAACTGCGGAAACCCACTTTGCAATAGACGAAGAGGGGCTTGTCGTTGGGCAGGTCTTTCAGTTGTGCCCGCAATTTTCCCAGCGGGATATTCACGGCCCCCGGTATGTGCCAGGTTTCAAACTCCTGGGGACCGCGAACATCCAGAATGATCCCCCCGTTGGTTTGGGCGGGATAGTCTTCCGCATACCAGAACCGGACCCGGCCCTGAAGCATGTTTTCAGCCACGAATCCGGCCATGTTGACCGGATCCTTGGCGGAACCATACGGCGGCGCATAAGCCAGTTCCAGGTCCTTCAAGTCGTGGACAGTCAATCCGGCCCGCAACGCCGTGGCGAGAACATCAATTCGCTTATCGATACCATCATATCCGGTGACTTGAGCACCCAGCAACTTACCGGTATCCGGCGTGAAGAGGAGTTTGAGATGCATGGGGGCGGTGCGGGGATAGTAGCCGGCATGCCCGGAGGGGTGGATATAAATCTTGCGGAACGGAATGCCGGCCTTCTGGAGACTTTTTTCAGAGGCGCCGGTGCCGCCGCCCGTCATGTCGAAAATCTTGACGATGGCGGTGCCCTGGGTGGTGGTATAGCGGTTTTTAAGTCCCATCAGATTGTCGGCGACAATCCGGCCCTGGCGGTTGGCCGGGCCCGCCAAAGGAATGACCGCCGGCTGGCCGGTGACGGTATCGATGACTTCCACGGCATCACCCGCGGCATAAATATTGGGGCGGGAGGTTTCCATGAATTCGTTCACCTTGATGCCACCGCGCGGCCCGACTTCAAGGCCACACGCTTTGGCCAGAGTCGTATCCGGTCGGACTCCGACGGATAGGATGACCAAGTCGGCCGTCAATTGTTCCGTATTTTGGAGTTCGACCAAAACCTTGCCGTTTTGATCGCGAAAAGCGGCCGCGGCGGTGCCGAGGTGCAATCGGACCCCATGCCATTGCATATGATTTTCCAACTCCCGGGCCATTTCACGGTCCAGCGGAGGCATGACCTGGTCGAGCATTTCAACCAGATCGACCTCCAGCTTGCGCATCCGGAGATTTTCCGCCATTTCGACGCCGATATAGCCGCCTCCGATCACGACGGCGGATTTGGCGCCAGCTTCCAGGGCGGCCTTGATCTGGTCCATATCCTCGATATTACGGAGCACAAAGATTTTGGGGTGGTTAATCCCAGGTAGAGGCGGACGGATCGGGGTGGCTCCCGGGCAGAGAACGAGTTTATCGTAGGTTTCGCGGTAGGTGCGTTTCGATTCCACTTCCCGGATTTCAACGGATTGTCCGACGGGATCGATGGAAAGGACTTCATGGCCGACCCGGACATCGAGGTTCAAGGAGGCCTTGAGACTTTGCGGAGTCTGAAGGAGCAGGTCCTCCCGGTCGGGAATGGTGCCGCCCAAGTGATAGGGCAGCCCGCAGTTGGCAAAAGAGACATGCTTCCCTTTTTCAAGGAGGATGATTTCCGCCTGTTCATTCAAACGCCGAGCTCTGGCGGCGGTGGAGGCACCCGCGGCAACCCCGCCAATAACGATTATTTTCATGAGATTCAACCTTTCCGTTGGGCTTGATGTTTTTTGCGAATGCAGTCCAAAATGGTCAGGGCACTGGGATCGAGCAGGCGATACCAGATCTCCTTTTGGCGACGTTCCGATTCCAGGAGTCCGGCCCGTTTCATCTGGTTGAGATGGATGGAGACCAGGGGCTGGGGGAGGCCCAGGGCGGCCTGCAAGGCGTGGACAGGTTGAGGCCCCCGGGCTTGGAGCACCTCGACGATTTTGAGGCGCTGGGCGTGGGCCAGGACCTTCAGCGTTTGGGCGACGCGTTCCAAAAATTCAACCGGCAGACCCGTGGAGTTCTGTTTCATGAGACCATGCTATCAAAATATCATGATATGTCAACCTGTTGATTCGATTGTGGAATTCAATCCATCGTAGCCGCGGAGCCTGGGGGGATTTTTTCGGACATTTTTCGACTTGTGGAGTTAACGTAAGCGGCTTATGATGTTAAAAAAGGATATCAAGAGATGGAAACGTCATCGCCCGTCAGCGAATATCTGGCTAGGATAGGCCGAAAAGGAGGCACCAGGAGCCGTCGAAGCCTGTCGTCGGAAGAAGCCCAAAACATGGTGCGCGTGCGCGAAGCGAGACGGGCCTTCCGTAGGTTTCATGCCCAGTGCTTCTGGTTCATGCGGGAGGATATGGGCATAACCCTTGCCGATGTGCCCGAGATCGCCCGCGGTCTGCGCCAGAATGGAGGGCGACAGGGATTTCTCCTTGCCGCAAGACTATGCCGATAAGCCCTATTCAGGCTGAAGTACTCAAACGGATCGCCGCCAACCGGAGTCCGGATAGTTATCTCGCGGGGGCCACCGTTCTCCACCGCGCCGCTGACTCGCCCCGTTACTCCCAGGATCTCGACTTCTTTCACGATGTCGAGAACAGCGTCGCTTTGAGTGCGGAGAAAGATGCGGAATCGTTACGTCAAGCCGGTTACGAGTTCATGTGGTTGCTACGTACCCCCACTTTCCATCGGGCCATCGTGACCGCCGGTAAACAGCAATTGAAGCTTGAGTGGGCGCAGGACAGCGCCTTCCGGTTCTTTCCGGTGCAGAAAGACAAGCGTTGCGGATATCGCCTGCATGATGCCGATGCGGCGGTCAACAAAGTGCTGGCCTTGGCAGGACGGAACGAGATCCGAGACCTCGTCGATGTCCTTCATCTTCACCAGAGCTATCTCACACTAGGAGCCATGGCCTGGGCAGCCTGCGGGAAAGATCCTGGTTTTACGCCGGACTTGCTGCTGGATCATGCCGGCCGCCACACCGCCTATACCCAATCCGACCTTGATCGCCTCAGCTTGCGGGCGCCACTGGATATCAAAAGTATGAAGCAGTGTTGGCTTGCGGCTCTTGATGAAGCACTCAGATGGGTGGCCACGCTTCCTCCTGATGATCTCGGGTGTTTATACCTGGGGCGGGACCGACGCCCCTTGACTCCCGATCTCAAATCAGACGATTTCGGTGCACTGACCCGCCACAAAGGGTGTATCCGCGGGACGTGGCCTTCGATCTCGCCCTACTCACCCGCCTGAGGCATCGCATCTGACCCAAGCCGGGCTGTCTGCCAACCTGTGGTGCGCCAGCCCTGGCTCACTTCAAGATGAAGATTGAGCCGCGCTGCGGGATGAAACGCCAGACCACCGTGCCGACTTCGCCGGTTGAACCGGGGTTTGCATATCCCGACAGACCGCCCGTGACCGTCACCTGACCATTAGTCTGGACCCGTTCGGCCCACACGGCGATGCGACCCCCCGCGCCACCCCCGCCGCTGCCGAGATCGATCGGCACATTGGAGGAACCATGGGCGGGCCGCCTGTTCCGGTGTCACCCTTTCCCCTTCGTCCCCCATAGCCTACGCCACCGATTCGGTCGATGGAGGGCGACGCTGCGCGGAGCCGTGAGTTTAAGAAACCGTCATCAATCCGGATCCAAACTCGCCAGAAACCCCGCTGGAATCCGAGCCGCAAACACCTGCGGAATGCCCTTCGGATCGGCATTGTAAATCACGTGCCGGCTATCCGCCGTCAGGTACGGATGGGTATGCGTGCACTGGTTTCCGCCGCTGGACGCCTCGGAGTCCTCCACCAGCGTTCTGAACTTGCCGGTCTCGAGGTTGCCGATGACCAGCGACACCGGTTTGGATCGTCCGCTCTCGAAGAGTCCCGGTCCGGTGTGTGAATCGGCGACAAAGTACCGGCCGCACCGTGAGGCGCACACATGGTTGAAGCGATGCTGCGGGGCTTCGAAAACCGTCGGTTTCCGGTCGCCCGGCCGCGCTGTGAACAGGTTGCCGCGGGAATGCCGGGGATCATGGCGCCAGTCATAATCGCTGTGGTGCATCCAGTTGGCGGAGAACAACACTTTCCCGGTTCCGGCGACGAAACACTCATGACCGGTGAGCCCATGGGTGACCGGTGGCCCGGCGGGAAGCCGGCGTTGATTTCGCCCATCCGCATCAATCACAAACAGCCGGCAGCCCGCGGTCTGGTAAGTATCCAGGGAGCCGTCCTTCTTCAATCGAACCCCGGCGTTATTCTGGACCAGAATCTGTTTGCCGTGGACCGGGTTGAATTGCAAGTGGGGGTTACAGATCTCCGGATGCTCGAAAATCACCTCGCGAACTTTCTTTTTGAGATCGAGCCGGATGATCTGGAACACCGGCGCGCCGCGACCTTTCAGCCGCGGTTCCATGCCGATGATATAGCGTTGGTCGGGCGACACCGATGACCCCGGCAAGGGGGCGGACGGATCCTCTTCGGCGTAGACCTCTTCCTGTTTCAGCGTAGCGAGCGAAAGGCGCATGAGTTTACGGTCCGGTGTCCAGAAGTAAACCAGCCCGCTCCACGCCGCGTTGAACACTCCGCGGACCCCGCGCATCCTGCGAATCACCATCGTGATCCGCAGCGTGTCCAACTCATGCACCAGCAGGGAGCCTTCGTCATCCCAGCAGAAATCCTGGGAGCGGGCGATGACCAGCCGTTTCCCATCGGCGGAGCAATAGGGTTGCTCGCCATAGATGTTGTTGCTGATCGCGGCCGCGCTGGTCAGTTGGATGATGCGCGCGCCGCTAACCGGATCATCGCGCAAGTCACAAGATTCTTGCCCCCATTTGATAACCATATTGCTTTTTTTCATAGGGTTCGTCTACCAGACGAGGGTGCAATGATTATCGTCGATCATTCCGTGCTCGTCGGCGTATTTGAGGAACAGGATGATGTGCCGGTACCACATGGCAAAAAAGCCCTGGTACTGGTTGTCCAATTGCGGGGCCGCTGCGAGGATCAGGCGCAGGCCGTTCCGTCCGAGGTGCAGGTACTTCGCGTCACCGGTCAGTTCATACCAGCGGGCTAACACTGTCAGATCGGCCACCTTGATCGGCCAGTTGCGGAAAATGACGTAGCCCCAGTTGCCGGGGTTCTCGAGTTGGTCGAGGACGGGGTGGGTGATGTCCTTCCAGAGTTGCAGCACGCGTGCTTCCCCGGTGGCCGCCCAGACGTCCCAAATTCCATTGAACGTCATCGTCAACATGTAATCGCTCAGGATGCCGCTGCCCAGCGGATATTCCCAGCACACTTTTCCCTGCTCTTTCTGGATGGCGATCAGATCGTCCACTACAGTCAGGGCCGCATCCCGGTATCGGGTTTCTTGGGTGACTTCATACAAGGCCGACAAGGACAACAGCGGCCAGGCGGTTTCGCGCCCGCTACCCCGCAGGGAATGGGCGGACTCGCGGATCCACCAGCACAGGCAATCGCCGATGCGCCGGCTGATCCGCAGCGCCTCCTCGTCGCCGGTGGCGAGGTAAAAGTAAAGCAACCCCTGGCACCACTGGTGGCTGGTATAGACTTCGCCGTTGACGTGGGCCTCGCTGTGCGGACAGGTGGCGCCGTTGCGGCGCGGGTCATCCGAATAGTCGATGAAGTCGATGTCCATCAGGTGTCGGGCCATCGGAACGTTGCCAACGGCCGCGCCGCGCCGCCAGGCATCAATCTGGGTGCAATAGAGGTAATCCTCCTCATTATTGATGCCCTGCCACGCGCGTTGCTGGTGCAGCACTCCGCGCCCGCCCCATTCGTCGCCATAGTTGCGCCAGCCGATTGCCCGGGGCCAGAAGTGCCCGTGAGGCGTCATTTGGAAGAGGTCGATCTTGGATTCCAGCAGGGGATACTTGTTGGGTTGGAACGGCAACGTGCGGTGCAGGTCCGCGAAGGCCGCGTCGCGGTAGGCGTCCGCCCCGGGCGATACCACGCCGGGATACGCGAGATTGGCGCTCTCGTGAAAAAGGTCCGCGGCGTCCAGGGAATCGTCATGGACATTCAGCAGCACGTCGCGCGTTTTGCCCATGCCCTCTCCGAACAGATGCATCTCGCCGTTGGCGGGAAGAAAATCGATTTCAAACCGGTTGAGTTCGCTCGCCAGGCGGAACGGGCAATCGGCGGCCGGGCTCAGGAACTTGATCAACAGACCGCCGGCGCCCGGTTCGTGCAGATCCATCAGCGCGGCGCAAATGCGCCGGTCTCCGGCCAGGGTATGGTCGGGATTCTTCTCGTAAATCGATTCACAGATATCTTCCTCGCGCTCGCGCAGTGAATCGCCGTTCCGGATCAGGGTGAACGGTCCCTTCCAGGCGAGTTGACGCTCGGTCGCGGGAAACAGGTATTTGCTGGGCGCGATCTCCTGGGGCCAGATATCGGTATCCAGATCGACCCGCTCCGGACAGCCCAGCGGCTGTTCCGCCGTCGTCAGGCCGTGCGCTTGATGCAGGATCCGGCGGATGGCGCCGGCGTTGACCTGAAGGCTGCCGTCCAGCCAGCACCGCTGGATGTTTCGGCCTTCGCGTCCTCCGTGACGATTGCGAATGTGGTGCGTCATCAACACCTGTGAGCCGCCGGCTGTAAAGTGAAAGCGGAGACTGTAGTCCATGAAGCGTTTGCCGCCCTTGCCATGGGTCCCCTCGAGTCGAACCAGGACGCGATGCGGGCCCTCCTCTTCCAGCACCAGACGATAGTCGCCTTCACTCGCGCGGTAGGTGAAGCCCCGTTCGTCAGTGACGCAGAGATCGCTGGACTGCCCCTGAAGCCAGTCCCGATTGGAAAAGTGGATCGACTCACCCAGGGAAAATTTCTGTTTACCAAAGGTCCACGCCAGGCGTCCGGTGTCCACGGTCAGCGAAGCCGTGGTCTGCCGGATGGCGATAGCCGCGCGCCGCGGCGCTGCTGTTGCGGTGCCCGTCCGGCGGCACAGAATATACTTCCGGGTTGTCCGCGGCTGGATTTCGGGCTCCGCATAATCCATGAGCGCAAAACGGACCGAGCCATCGTTCCAGGTGGAGAGATTGCGCCACTGGGCGCCGCAGTCCCGTCCTTCCTCGTCGAGCAGCGCCAATTCCCGTGCCGGGTCCGTGATGGATCCGCAGGGAAGGGGAACGCTACAGCGTAGCGGCAGTCCGTGAAGCGGGAATTTCCATGGATTGGACAACGTGAACGGTATCGACAGCTTTTTCATTGAGATCCTTATGCAACCACGAACGCAATGACTGCAATTATAGCGGATGCAACGGCGATGGACATTGAAGGGTCCCGGGACTTCCGGGTTACCTAACACCATTCGACTGTTGCCCAAGAAGATACGCAGGGGGGTGTGCTGGCGCAAGAACTAATAGCGATGGTGTTTTGGGTTGGCGTATGATGAACCGTTGGCATATCCTCTTCGGGAGACGGCCAAAGTCGGATGCGGGCTTGTGTTTCACAGCGAAGGGCGCCTTCGCTGACTTCGCAGCGGCGCCCTCCGGCCGGTGAAAATGGAATAGAGATGGAACCCTTAACTAACGAATGGCGAGATGTTATTCTGAAGCCGCAATTCATCTTTCGGGTTGGGGTTCTGGTGTTGCTCGGCTTCATGAGTGTTCGTTTCCTGCACCCCTTGAGCCTCTACTGGCTGGGCCTGAACCCCGGACCAATGCATCCGTTGAACCTCATCTTTCACGAGGCGGGTCATGCGTTGTTGTTCTGGGCGTCTCCCTTGCTCCATGCGCTGGGCGGCACCATCGGTCAATTGGCCATGCCGTTGGCATTGGTTCTGGCGTTCGGAATCAAGCATCGCAATCTTTTGGATGCGAGCCTGTGTCTATGGTGGGTGGGGCAGAGCGCCGCCGATTGCGCTCCGTATATAGCGGATGCGCGGGCATTGCGCCTGCCCTTGATAACCGGGTATACGGGTGCCGAGGCGGAGGGGCACGACTGGGAGTTCATTTTGGGTCAATTGAATCTCCTGACGAGGGATCAAGCGATTGCGGCGGCATTTCTCTGGACCGGTCGGATCGTCATGGTCCTGTCCCTGCTCATCGGCCTCGCCTGCCTGGCGTGTCAGATCCTGAGCGCCCAGTCAGAAACCAGAAGTCAGAAACCTGAAACCTGAAGACAGAAACCAGAAATTAGAAGCCAGATGAGATAAGAGGGAACGGGCATGCTCCTCTTGCGGCGCTACTACGAACCCGGATCCTTACATTGAATGGTTAACTGTAACTATATCCAAAATCATCCATAATTCCGGCGTTGTCGGGGGATTTTCAAAAGCGAACGGCTGGAGCGAGCAAAAGCGGACAGTCTGACAAGGAGAAGGCGTTGATAGGGAGAGGGTTGTGAAGGTAAGCAGGAATGGGATCGCCCCCTAGGGGGAGGAGCGGGGGGGCCCTGTGACGCCCCCCTTTTTTGCCAAGCTTACTGTCAAGGAGATCGGCGCGGCGGAGCGCGCCTCCCACATTATTTCATGGGGGGTGGGGAACAGATACTCGTTGCTTGTGCGTGGCGCACCCGACAGGGCTCGAACCTGTAACCTTCTGATCCGAAGTCAGAAGCTC
>CAZCDO010000049.1:20897-22763 GCA_964497135.1 uncultured Verrucomicrobiota bacterium | reverse complement strand
TTTGACGTTATCACCCGACCCTCCGGTAGGAGTGCCAGATGTTATCACTTACACCATCCTGAAAGTGGACTTGACCGCGATCAAGTTTAACCACAAGGGGACGGTGACGGCCGGCGCTCCCGGTCCGGACAATGAGACGAGTGACGGGCTTATCATCCGGAAGAACTACAGCACTGAACTCGGCCACAAGGACCACACATACACAGGCGAGTGGAGACCGAGTTTGTCCAGGAACGAGCCGTTCCTCTACGTTGCAGACAAGACCGTTACGATCAAAGCCCGGTTCACGATCACCCCGTCTATTGATACAACATTGACCATCGGAGCGGACTCAGTCGGCGGCACATTCCCCAACGTGACACCCAAGACTGTCTCGTTCGTCAGTGGCGTTTCCGTCGGCGACGCCAACGGCTTCGTGGAATTCGATGTTGCTGGCCAGTCCCATCAATTCGACGGGGACTCCAATAAGGATGTAGCCAAGTCGGTTGATTCCTGGAAGTGGAAGATCACTGGCGGCATTGTTATCTGCGACATTGGCGTATCCGGCCCACATACCAACTACTGCGTGCTACATGTGCCAAAAACTCCTTGGTACAGATCTGCGGAAACCCACCCTTGGATCAGTGCTCTGGATCTCGCCTGCGATTGGGCTGGCGGCGCACCCGATACCAAGGTTGCCGCGTCTTACCTCACGCAGAATCTCTACAACTCCGCACTCGTCGGGTACTTTGCTTTATCGCAATGGCTGGACGGATCAGGGAACTTCAAGCTTACGGACCTCATTGCTCAATGGACGATCCCCTCCATCGTTGCGATGGATTGCCACGACTGTGCTGATACCGTCTACATATTCGGCAACCTTGTGGGTTGCCAGAATTCCGGTGTGAATCTCGAAAGACCGTCGGGGAACATCACGCTGAAGAAACACATGAAGATCGGACAGCCTACTTGGACGGTGGCCGGTGAATTGGTGGGCGAGCACTCCGTCTGCAAAGGGACTGACGGGGTCTTCGACGCAACCTACAAGTTCGATGACGGTTCGCTGTTTGGCAAGTTTGCACTTGGGGAATCCCTCTCGGTCTATTTGCTCCTCCTAACGACGGATACTGATGTGGGGGAGAGCGGCAGCCGTCAGGTGCCGATAAAGTGATGAGAAGCAGCATGGAGACAATGCGAATGAACATGTTTCTTGCCGTTGCGGTAGGGTTGTTGTGGACAACCACTGTGGTTCTGGGTGATGAGGCGATAGAGAAAGTCAAACGCAGATTCGCCTTTGAGGAGTGGGAACAGCGGCAGAAGCACTCATCCGCTCTTGTCTCCACCAACTGGACTCCGAACTTGGCAGCATTGCCGAGCACGAATATTGTTCTTGTTACAGATGAGGTCACCGATGGGACACATTCCCGGAAGTGGCACGCGATAACAGATGACGGCTTGCACATCTACCTGGACGTTGTGGTCCTGCGTTCCTCACGTGACGCGCACGAGTTTATGATGAAGCGCTTCACGAGGGCAGACCTCGCCAAAGTGGAAGAGGATCCATCTCGCGGTATTGGCGACAGAGGATTTCAGGTCAAAACGAAGCAGACGGTCACAGGCGTCGTTTTCATTCGAGGCAACGTGTTTGTTTCAGCTGCCACCTTTGTTGTCGGCAAACCACCAGAGGACCTTCATCGTATTGACCTCGCAAGAGTGGCACGTGTGATTGACAACCAGATACTAGTCCACAAGGTATCGCCCTGACAGCGTGCCAAGGCTCCGCTACAGCGGTGCGCCGCCGGTTGGACGTTGCCTTGAATGCGATTGTGTTGACCGGCGGCGCTTCATGTTCGTTGAGTCGCCTACGCGGTATGTCATCCCGCCTGC
>CAZCDO010000049.1:0-20887 GCA_964497135.1 uncultured Verrucomicrobiota bacterium | reverse complement strand
CAACCGCTCCGGCTCCCGCTCCGTTACGCGCATCGAGTGCTGCTGCATCGCCGCTACGGGCGCGGGCTGCACCGTCCCTCCATGCGCTGCACTACGTGATGCGCCTTCGCTCTGGCGAGCTACGGCGGCACACAGGCGGTGATCATGGGCCAAGTGTAGCTGGCCTGCGCCAAGGTGCAATTAATGAACCCCGAAACAAAAAACGCTCGATCCTGTGCGCGCTTTCAGGTAGCCTACAAGTCAATCAAACCGAGTAACAATAAGGGAATATGAAACTCAAGATTACAGGCAGCATTGTCTTATTCCTGGTTGTTTGTGTCGCCATAGTTGTTCTCTTCCGGATCAAGAAAGAACAGGAGCTTCATCGACCGTCCGAAACCGTTGTGCAACCCACAAGCCTTTCCCCCACAGCACCAGTACAGCCTGTTGCCAGCCAAATTGTGGAACGCATCAATGTCGAGCCTGCAACCAATATCGTCAGCAGTGATAACAGACTATCGACGCCCCCGCCTTCCCAAGAGCTGGAATTTTTGATGCCATTTACAGATATGTCTGTCCGAATCCGCAACGTCGTCCAGCCCGACTCCTCTCTGACCCCCCAACTGGAATACCAGCGGCGTATTAAGGCGGTCCACGACCTTGACGACCACCTGACCTCTGAAGAAATACAGGTCTTGATCGCTTTTCTGCGCTCGCCAATCGCGGCCGATACCTCCTTGGATCTCCTTTCGATCAACTCGATCAAAAACGAGGTGATGGACCTGCTTATCCAACAAGAGCCAGTTCCACAAGACCTGGGGAAAGAACTGGCCTTGATGGCCGACGATTCGTCATTGGATTCGGGCCTCCGCGACTACTGCGTCCAGCATTTCGCTCCCTATTTCAAAGCTCGGTGGGGAAGCGGCGAAGTGGATCCCGAGTCCCCCGATTACCAGGCGATCATGCTGGGCTATGACCAGGCCGTCAGGTTGACCAATACTTCGTTGCCCGGCACGGCCCTGATCGGTCTCTATTCCCTGTCTGAAGACTATCAGGCGGTCGATCGGCAGAATGTCGAGAAGCTCGCTTTCCAGATGGGCAACGACCCCGGAACTTTCGTAAACACGCGGGTGACGGCAATACAAATTTGCGGTCGGATGGGGCTCAAAGAGATCTTGCCGACGGCCCGGATCGAGGCCCAGTCAGGTGAGTCGATCCAACTTCGCATGTCGGCGATAGCGACCTTGGGCGATCTGGGGGAGAAAGATGACGCTGCCTTGATTGAAGCTCTTTCCTTGGAGAAGGATTCGCGAATCCAGACTGCCGCTCAGTCGGCTCTCAAGCGGCTCAACCGTCGCCTTGAGGCGACTCCCAAGTAATAGGTGGATGAAACATCGGTCGATATGTCTCCCAAGCCGACGCCATCCGCAAGGCCGCCCGCTATAACTTTGACTTGAGGGGGGGAATCAAGGGGATTTAATGATACTGGAGGCACCGGTTCATCGTAACCCATGCCCGATCAACGGGATCCTTTCCATCTGGGGAGATCTCCCTGCTCTTTGACGAAGTTGAGGATGGTTGAACTACCTATTTATCAGCGATTCCCGTTGGGGAAAAGATAAAGTTGCGCGGTCCGGCGGCGGTGTCGACGGTAATGGTGATTTCAGTCTTTTGAGTTTTTGATTTGACCGCCCGGACAAAGGTTCCATCGCCCGAGAGGTCGTATACGGTGATGAAATGAGTGTCCTTGGTCGTGCGGCGGCGGATCAGGGTGGGGGTCTTTTGGGTTGTATGATAGCCAATTCCATTGCAGGTGATCAGTTGTTCGCCCGGTTCGTGGATGAGCCAGGATACCAGGTGTTGCCCGTTGGCGATGAATTCCCAGCGTGAATCTCCACTGACCGTGTAGTTTGTGGCTCCCGTCAAATGCTGATAGCCGTCATCATTGCCGGGGCTAATGGCTTTTCCGGCCGGTATCTCTCCGATGGGGACTATGCGATCGGCGACAGCATGGGCGAGCAGGTCGAACTGTGCTTTTGAGGGGGACGTGACTTCGAATACGTCAATCAGCAGGCGGTCTCCCAATGCCAGGTAGCGGGTGAGCGTTGTGTCGGGATAGGCGTCGCGGCTCTGAGCGGCACAGGCGGACCAGGTCTTGTTCTGGGAGAGCCAGAGAAGCTGACCGATATGGGGGGCCTGGTTTTGGCCGTTGCGGGTGAGGGTGTTGTGTGCGGCGGTGTTTTTAACCCAGGTCTTGTATTCCTTATGCGAGTAGGTCAATCGGCCGGGGTCGAGCAACCATTCGCGGCCATTGGCGTAGAGCATGAGGTTCAGTTTGTCGAAATGGCCATGCCCTCCGCCATGGGGGCCATAGTCCAGAAAAGTACACCGCGCTTCGGGTCCACTGCCATGCCTCAGGATCGCAAGTCCGACACCGGTCAAGGCCTCACTGTTGATTGCCGGGGGCCAATCGACTTTTGCTTCCGGGCCGAGCATTTCCCGCAATTGATCGGCATTTCCGCGGGCAACCGCCTGGGCGAGGGTGGGGTCGCGATAGGTTTCCCATCCCCATTTGAATGCCCAGGTGAAGACGCCGGTATCCGCCGGATCGGAGTCATTGATCGCCGGGTATTGGCCATTGGGATAGGCGGCTCGCAGGGGGCCGGTGATGGTCATCTTGAGTTTGGGATGATCTTGCAGACGGAGTCCGAGTCGCCGGGTGATCTCCGCCGTCTCGATGAGTGCCTGCAGAGCGTAGTTATGGTATGAGACGGTTCCCTCATTCCACAGCCCATCCGGTCCGACGTTGGTGTCCAACTGATCGAGGACGCCGTTGTTCATCGTCAGGACCCGGGTGATCAGGGACGTGTCGCCCAGTGTGGACCCGACGGCGATCATTCCGGCATTGAACCAGGTCTGATGGTTGCTTTTTTGCGTGAATCGAGCGATGGAGTCAGCGGTGGCCCGGAAGAATTTTTGTTCAACGTCCTGTCGTTCCGCGTCGCTCCAGACGGAGGAGTTACGCGTCAGGTCATAGCCTTTGGCCAAGCGAATGACACCGACGGCCTCGTCGAGACTCTGGACATATCGCCGGCCGCCCAGCGGGGCAAAGAAGCCGACGTGTCCCCAACGGTCGAGCCGGGCGGGATAGCTGTCGTAATCCTGGGCGAGCTTCAGGAGGATGCGTTTGACTCCCTGGGCATATTTTTCATCGCCGGTCCAAGCATAGGCCCAGCCGAGTTTGACCCCGGCATTTTCGATCTCGTGGTGCATCAGACAGCGATAGGCCGCGACGGTGCGATCGTCGGTGAACGTTTTTTTACAGGAGGGGCATTTGTGTTCCGTGAGCGTTATCTTGTGGAGAGTGGCCCCGTCATCCGGGCAGGCGTAATAAAACACCCAGGAGCCGTAGCCTTCGGGCAGGGGCGGGGGGGAATCGATCAACGGCTGGGCGGCGCGGAGGGCCGCCTCGCGTTGGGCGACGGCATCGGGTGCGGCTTTCATGACCGCCAACTCCGCGGCAGTCGTTGCCAGGCGCGGGGTGGGGGGGAATACGGGACGGCCCGCATCAAACCTCACGGGCGCGGCACCAGGAGCCGCACCAACAGGAGTCGGATCCGCACCGGCATCCTTGACCGCATTGATACTGTCGCCGCGACATCCCGCCACCGGTAAGATGGCCAACAACCATAAGCATCGGATGTTCATCAAATATCTCCTGAGACCCTGTGAAGGGGACGAGCCAGACGATTAAGTAGCCCTGTTTTAACACTCTGGTTCCCTGTTCTGCAAGCCTCGCTTGCGCACTGATTGTTTATTTTGCTACGTTTATTGTCAGTCTTTGGGTTTAGTCCTGCTTTGGCGGAGCCAAAGTCCGACAGGCTGCTAGGGGGGCACGATCAATCCTTTAAAGTTAGTTCACCGGTTGTTCGCCCGTTTTCGAGGGGGACGGATCACTTTCCACCAGTTGGGCAACAACGGTTTTGGCCGTCTGGGGAATCAGCTTTTTCAATATGCGGCTTTGAGGAGTTTGGCCCGTCGCACGAGGCGGAGGCTTATTTTGCCTCCCGCGCGTGAGCATCGATTGAATGCGTTTCGCATTAAGGCCGTGTATTCCCGGGTGATGGGCGAACCGCGAATGGCCCACGAGTTTCGGGAACGCCAATTTCATTATGACGAAACCTTTTTTCAAGCGCCCCCCGACTGTGATTTCAGCGGCTTTTTCCAGTCGGAACGATATTTTCTGGATTGTGCGGATCTGATCCGAACCGAGTTGTCCCTGGTCGATGGCGGTATCACGAGGCGCGCCCGGCAAGCGGTGGAGGCGGTTCGGGTCCGATACGGGGGGCGGCCCGTGGTGGCCGTACACAACCGGCGGGGTGATTATGTGCCGACTCCCCAGGTCCGGTATGATTGCAAATATCGCGGTTCCTTCCGGCCTGACCAGGATCGGTACCACCCGCTATTGAGTCCCGACTATTTCGCGGCAGCGATGACGCGTTTCGAGGGATGTTGTTTTTTGGTGTTTTCGGACACCGAGAAGGATCGGGCCTGGTGTCGGGAACACTTGCGGGGCAAGTGGATCACGGTTTCGGAAGGGAACGATGACTTGACGGATTTTGAGATGCAACGGCTGAGTGATCACAATATTATTGCGAACAGCACCTTTAGCTGGTGGGCGGCCTGGCTTAATCCCCATCGTGAACGAAAGGTTATTGCCCCGAAACACTGGTTCGGTGAGGTTTTCGCGCACCACATTCTGGATGACTTGATTCCCCCCGGGTGGGTTCGTTTATGAAAGTTCCCAAACGCTGGTCGATTCCTCAGGTGAAGGGCTGAGGGTCCTTCGAGGGGTGGCGCGCAGTGGGTTTTTCGAATTCAGCCGCGGAGTGCGATCGCATCGATTTCAACCCGCGCACCGCGCGGCAAGGCGGCGACCTGAACGGTCGACCGGGCCGGCGGGCAGTTGGGGAAATATTCGGCATAGATCGCATTCATCGTTTGGAACTCGCCGAGATCGACCAGGTAAACCGAGGTGCGGACGACCCGGTCGAGCGAACTGTCGGCAGCGGCGAGAACGGCTTTGAGATTATCGAGCGCACGCCGGGTTTCGGCGACGACGCCGCCGGTAACCATCTGGCCGGAAAGGGGATCGAGTCCCAATTGGCCCGAACAAAAAACAAGACCCTCGATGGCGATGGCCTGACTGTAGGGCCCGATGGCGGCCGGAGCGTGCGGTGAGGCGATGGCTGTTTGGGCAGGGGGCATGGGGTATTCCTTGTGTCGGTTTTCTTTATCTTTACAACATGGCCAACGCGGTCGCAATCTTAAAGCGGTACCCGGAGGGCATTCCACGGCACGGTCCCTTCAGCCCACCGGACGGGTGTGAAAAACACGGTGGTCAAAAGAACCGGATTGTTTTAGTATTCATTTGTGGGCAATATCGTTTTTGGGGGAGATGAATAATGGCTAAACCGAGCCTGCGATTGGGTGTGAATATTGATCATGCGGCAACCTTGCGTCAGGCGCGGGGGACCGCGTATCCCGACCTGTTGGAGGTTGCCCATTTGTGCGAACGGGCAGGTGCGGGAGGGATCACCGTGCATTTGCGCGAAGATCGGCGGCACATTCAGGATGCCGATGTGATCTCCTTGCGTAAACACCTGGCCGTGCCGTTGAACCTGGAAATGGCCAATGCACCGGAGATCGTGCGCATAGCCCTGAAAGTTCAGCCGACCGAAGTCTGCCTGGTGCCCGAAAAACGGCGGGAATTGACGACCGAAGGCGGACTGGATGCCGTTGGCCATTTTATGGCCTTGCGAAAAACCTGTGATGTTCTCACCCGGGCCGGCATCGGGGTCAGCCTGTTTGTTGATCCGGATCGTCGCCAGTTGGAGGCGGCGGCTCGGATGGGCGCCCCGTATGTGGAATTGCACACCGGCGCCTTTTGTGACGCGTCCGGCTCCGCCGTCGCCCGGCGCGAACTGAGCCGACTGATCGAGGGGGCCCGGGTGGCCCACAGCCTGGGATTGCGGGTCAATGCCGGGCATGGAATCAATCGGGCCACTCTATCGGCGATTATACGGCTGCCGTATTTGGATACGCTGAACATTGGTCACAGCCTTATTTGCCGGGCGGTGATTGTGGGAATCGAGCGGGCGGTGCGGGAAATGTTAACCGGGATGCGCGCCTATCAGGGGGGGGAGCCGTGACGGGGGGGGTGGTGGGGACGGGGATCGATCTGGTCGAAAATGAGCGAATGCGCGAAATGCTCGAACGCTGGGGGGGGCGTTTTCGGGATCGTATTTTTCTGGCCGGTGAACAACGATATTGCGAGGGCAAAGCGTCCCCCTGGCTCTATTATTCCGGCCGGTTTGCCGTCAAGGAGGCGGTCTCAAAGGCATTTGGAACCGGGATCGGGACCCATTTGGGCTGGTTGGATATCGAGGTCATACGCGATGAACATAGCGGCAAGCCTTCCATTCGATTGAGTGGAAAGGGACGGGCTTTTGCGGTGCGGTGCGGGGTGGGTGACGTTTTGGTCAGCCTCTCGCATACCCATCATTTTGCCATCGCCCAGGCGTTGTTGTTGAGCACCGGCGGTCCGGGTGGAAGCGGAATCGGGAATCCATGAAAACCGTAACAACCGAACAGATGCGCACCCTCGACCGGAAAGTGATCGAGGATTACAATGTGCCCGGGGAAGAACTGATGGCGCGGGCCGGAGAAGGCACGGCAGAAGTGGTGAGCCGCTTATCCGAACGCTGTGGAATGGCCCATCCTTTTGTCCTGCTCATGGCCGGCCGGGGCAATAATGGTGGGGACGCCTTTGCTGCCGCGCATTGCCTCCATGACGAGGGGATGGATGTCGAGGTCTGGCTGGCGGGATCCGCCGGTGACATCCGCGGGGATGCCCTGCGGCATTTGGGAAAAATGAGGGCTTGCGGCGTAACCTTGCGGGAATTACCCACGCTCGAGGCTTGGGAGGAGGCTCTCGCCCAAGCCGAGCCGGCCGATATTCTGGTGGATGGCATTCTCGGGATCGGGGCATCCGGACCGGCGCGCGGTCCGATGGCCGGCGCGATTCATACCATCAACGCGTTATCCCAGGAAAGCCTGGTGATTTCCATCGATGTGCCGTCGGGTTTGGACGCTGATACGGGACTGTCGGCTGGCGAAACGGTTTGTGCCGATATCACCGTGACCATGGGTCTGCCGAAAATTGGTCTATTGAAGTCCTCCGCTTTGGAAGCGGTCGGCCGACTGGAAGTGATCGATATCGGCATTCCCTGGGAACTGACCCGGGATTTTAAATCCGATCCGGAATTGATCACCGGGTGGGAAGTTCGCCAGTTATTTTCGCGGCGGAGGCGCGACTCGCATAAGGGGACCTATGGACATGTCTTGATCATTGCCGGATCGCCGGGGTATGCCGGGGCGGCGATTCTGTCGGCTCAAGCCGCCTGTCGATCCGGGGTCGGGCTGGTTTCGATTTTAGTGCCACAGTCGATCGCGGCAGTTGTGGCCGGTGCGGTGCCGCTGGCGATGGTGCATGCGGCGCCGGTTACGGATCGGGGGGGGCTGGCGTCCACGGCCCTGACGGGATTGCCCCGGGGGCTTGCGCCTTTCGATGCGATCGCCGTCGGACCGGGGGTGACGACGGCACCGGAAATTCGGGCTTTGATCGACCAACTGATTTCCCTATGCAAGGCACCGATCGTGTTGGATGCCGATGCCCTGACCGTTTTTGCGGGGCAATTGGAGGCTTTACAATCCGCCACTGGTCCTTTGGTTTTGACCCCGCATCCCGGTGAAATGGCCCGGTTATTGGGTCAGGATACGGATTGGGTTCAATCGAATCGGTGTGAGGCGGCGCGTAGGGCGGCGGATCGGGCCCGGGCCGTTGCGGTCCTCAAGGGAGCGGCGACGCGGGTGGCCACGGTGGATCGTCCCGTGGGGCTTAATCTGACGGGCAATCCCGGGATGGCGACGGGGGGAATGGGCGATGTCTTGACGGGCCTGCTGGGGGGATTGCTGGCGCAGGGAATCAAACCCTTCGAAGCGGCCTGTGCGGCGGTGAGCATTCATGGCCGGGCGGGCGATTATGCGTCGTGGCGTCGTTCCCAAATAGGGATGACGGCATCGGATGTGATCGAGGAATTGCCCTATATTTTTCGAGAGATGCTGTTGCGGTGAGCCAGTTTGCATCTCCAACAAAACCGCTTCAGAGCGGCATATATTCGCCGGCGAACTTGATTAAGGGCGGGTATTCCAGCCGTTTCCGCCAGGATTCGATGTCCCGCAAATGATCGGGGCGAACGGTTCCATCTTGCAGAATAAAGATGGCTGAATTTTCACCGAACTGCGAGCCGGCCGGCAACGCCGTGATGGTGAAGATCTCCGCGCGGCAGAAATACAGGAAATTCCAGTCAAACCGGTCTCCGGTTCCATGAGATCCGTAATCATTGAAATAATAATAGGCGGGCATGTTGAGGGGGCGGCTGGGCGCGCCGGTGAAGGACCAGCGCTCGAGGTTCAACATGGCCACGCCGGACTGGTTGGTCTCGTTATAAAGGGCCACCCAGGGGATGTCTGGATCCAGATCGGGAATGGGCAGACGTCCGAGAAAATTAGTCGGGTTTTTGGGATCGAACGCGCGAACCGATACCGGCCGTCCGGAAGCGTCGGGATAAGCGGCATGAGTATGAATGCCGCGGTTAAAGACCAGTTCATTGTTGCGAACGGCATAAACGACCAGACTTTGGGTGAATTCCATGGAAGACGATTCCAGCAGGAGGGGGAGGCCGGCAAAAACCGTATAACTGACCCGGGTCCGGATTCCGTCACAATGCGGCATCCATCCGGTGCGGATAAAGCGATAAACGAGGGGGCCTTGCTGGACGATCTGCGTGGGAGCGGCCCCGTTCGTGGCCTGGCACTGCCAGTCACTCGTATGTCCCCAGGTCCGCGGGAAACACCAGACATCCGGGTTATGGTGGCAGGCGGCTTCGCTCCCCTGGCGGAATCCGAGTCGATTGGTGACACCGGCATTTTTCGGAAGGTACCATCCAAATTGTCCGTTGACCGGATGAAAGCCGAAGAGGGTGTTACCCGTATCGATCTGCGCGCCCGGCCCCGGAGACTCGATCCGTAAATCGGCAGGCCGGTTGGGCGTCCAGGGCAGATTGGTGGGCGCGTCTTTACGAAAAAGCCGGTAGGCTCGGGTTTCGCCGGCCTTGAGAGTGATGGGGAAGCAGAGATCGACGGTGCGGACGGAGGCGAGCTTTCCCGGAGCGCCCAAGGCGTCGAAGACATCCAGCTTTTGAACGGGGAGGCGGTAGCGCGGAGTACGATCCGCATTGAGTTCGACGAGGGTCCAGTCGGCGGCCTGGTCCGGGTTCCAAGAGTCAGGACAGACCACTCGGACCATCAAGGGCCAGGCGGAAAAGGATTCCCCGCACCGTTCGACCGCGGTGAAATCGATTGCCTGCTTGGGCTGTCCCGCGGGTAATCGCGAATCTGGGGCGGCCTGAATTGTCAGGGCTGGGAACAGAAGGAAGGCGGCAAGGATCAAGGCAACCATGGTTATTGTCCTCTCCGTCGGCGGGAGGCGCCGGCGATGTTGTTTTCCGAGTGACACGTTATGCGTCCGGCCGAAGGGGCCTGAAAAAGAATAATGAGGGACACCCGGGCAGTGCGTCAAGTGGCATTTCCAGGGGGCGGACATTCCCCTTGCGGTCGGGCTTGACTTTGCGCATGAAGTTTGCGAAAAGGCATAGCCAATAGGCGGTGCTTTTCGATCCCGGCGAAGGAGCCACTTTTGACTTCAAATGACGAATATGTCCTGGAAGTCCTGCAAGAAGAAGGACTGTTAAGTCCTGAGCAGATTGCCGGCGTTCGAGGCAGTTTCATGGCCGAGGGAATGACGCCTCTCGACGAGCTGATTCATCGCGGATTGCTGGATCCGCATGAAGTGCTGGGGATCCTGGCCGGCCGGTTCGGAATGGAAATGATCTCCCTCAAAGATCATGACATAGCGCCTGAGGCCATTGCCGCCCTGACTTCTGAGATGGCCCACAAATACAAAGTCGTGCCGATTCTCAAGACCGATAAGAATCTGACGGTCGCATTGGGTGATCCCCTGGATGTGGATACTCTGGACAGCCTGCGCTATCTCCTCAAATGCGATATCGAAGGGGTGGTGGCTCCCCCGGAGGAGATCCAGGCGGCCCAGCATAAATACTATGCCACCGAGACCAATGTTGAAACCATGCTGGACCAATTGACCGAGGGCACGGTGGACATGGTTCAGTCGGGGCAGGATACGATCCGCGAGTCCTCGGATGTGAGCGATGCCGATGTGCCGATCATCAAGCTGGTGAGTTTGATCCTTTTCGAGGCGCACCGCAACCGGGCATCCGACATCCATCTGGAACCGATGGAAAAGCGATTCCGGGTCCGGGTCCGGATTGACGGGGTATTGCATGAGGTGGACAGTCCGCCCAAGCGATTGCAGTCGGCGATCATCAGCCGGGTCAAAATCATGGCCAACATGAAGATCGCCGAGAAACGGGTGCCGCAGGATGGGCGTATTCAAGTGAATATCAAGGGGAGCGAGATCGATCTGCGGGTTTCGTCGGTGCCCTCATGCCATGGCGAATCGATCGTCATGCGTATTTTGGACAAGAAGAGTCTGGCCTTGGGCCTGCCGAATCTGGGTTTTTTAGCGGACGACCAGGAGGTTTTCCAACGGATGATCCGCCTGGCGGATGGAATTTTGCTGGTTACGGGACCCACGGGGTCCGGCAAAACCACCACGCTATATGCGGCCCTGAACCAGATTAATAAGCCCGACCGGAAGATTATCACCGTCGAAGATCCGGTTGAATACCAATTGCCGGGTATCAACCAGGTGCATGTTCGCGAGGAAATCGGCCTGACGTTTGCCTCTGCATTGCGTTCGATTCTGCGTCAGGCACCCAATATCGTGATGATCGGTGAAATTCGCGACTTGGAAACGGCGCGGATCGCGACCGAGGCGGCGCTGACCGGACATTTGGTGTTCAGCACCCTGCATACGAATGATGCGCCCAGCGCGATTACCCGGCTCATCGATATTGGCATTAAACCCTTCCTGGTCGCCTCGGCCGTGCGGGGCATCATGGCCCAGCGATTGGTTCGGATGATCTGCCCGGCCTGCAAGGAGGAGCATAAGCCAACGGTCACCGAATTGCGCCTGCTGGGTCAGACGGCGGAGCAGGTGGAGCACATCAAGTTTTATTCGGGACGCGGCTGTGCCAAGTGTGCCTTGACGGGGTATTCCGGCCGGCGCGGGATATTCGAAATTCTCGAGGTTAACGAAGAAATCCAGCGCATGATTTTCGACAAAGTGGGGTCGTCGGAACTACGGGAACGCGCCCGTGAGTTCGGGATGCGGACCCTGCGGGAGGACGGAATGCGGAAAGTCGTTGCGGGGATTACCACGTTGGACGAGGTCGTGCGCGTGACGATGGGAGACGAATCGTGATGAACAACGCCGATATTGAAATGAACGACCTGTTGCAGTTGGTCGTGGATGAGGGGGCCTCGGATCTGCACATCGAGGTGGGCGTGCCGCCGGTTCTGCGGATTCACGGGGGGATGCACCCGATCGATGCGCCGGTTCTACGACCCGAGGACACCGAACGCCTGATGAAGAGCATCACCTCCGATGAGCAACAACAAAAGGTTCAGGAGCAGGGCGGCACGGATTTCGGGTTTGGATTTGGAACCGCGGCTCGTTTCCGGGTGAGCGTCCTTCGGGCCAAAGGGCATATCGGCATGGTCTTGCGCCAGATTCCATCCCGCCTGATGACGCTCGAGGATATCGGGTTACCGGTGCAGGTCAAGGAACTGCTCTACCGCCCGCGCGGGCTGATTTTGGTGACCGGGCCAACCGGTTCCGGCAAAACATCGACCCTGGCGAGCATGATCAATGTGATCAACACCGAACGGGATTGCCATGTGATTACCGTCGAGGATCCGATCGAATATTACCATTCCCACAACAAGTCGCTGGTCACCCAGCGGGAAATCGGCGTGGATGTGCCGTCTTTCAGCGAGGCCTTGCGGCGCGCCCTGCGGCAGGATCCGGACGTCATTCTCGTCGGTGAAATGCGCGATCTGGAAACGATGTCGGCGGCGATCACCGCAGCCGAAACGGGGCATTTGGTTTTTGCCACACTGCACACCACCGGGGCGGCGCGAACCGTGGACCGGATTGTGGATGCCTTCCCGACCACGCAACAGGCGCAGATCAGGACCCAATTGGCGTCGAGCGTGGTCGCGGTCATTTCCCAGCTCCTGTTGGTGCGCGCTGATGCCAAAGGCCGCACCGCCGCCTTCGAAATCATGATCTCAACCCCCGCCATCCAATCGCTGATTCGTGAAAATAAAACCTACCGGATCACCTCCGAAATTCAGACCGGCGCGAAATGGGGGATGGTGACCCTCGATTTCCACCTGATGGCGTTGTACCAGGCGGGCAAGATCCATTACGAAGACCTGATCACCAAGGCCCAGGATCCCGAAGGTATTGTGCTGAAATTGCAGGAAGAACAAAAGAAACGGAAGTAGGCGGCCCGTATGGCGGATGTGATCCTTAAAGATCCCCTGATTCAGGCGCTGATCGATCAACACGTTCTCGGTTCCGAGCAGTTGGACGACATCGAGGAAGAGCATGTCCGGACCGGAAAGTCCATTCGGGAAATCATCCTGAATTTGGAGTTGATGTCCGAGGACGAGTTGCTGGCGGTGATCGCCGAAAATCTGGGGACCCAGGTGATCAGCCTGCCGGCCTTGGAAATTCCTCCCGATGTGGTCCGTTCTGTTCCCCCCAGCCTGGCGCGAATGTACAACGTGGTTCCGGTTCAGCGCGAGTCGAATTCGGTCACAGTGGCCACCTTCGACATGGTCAATCCCGCCATGATGGACGAACTGCGATTTGTCCTGTCACAGGATGTCAATTTTGTTTTGGCCCGGGAGGATGATATCCGGGTCCGGGTCGGCGAATTTTACGGGGACGACAGCGCCGCTGTTAACGATATGCTGTCCCATCTCGAATCCGATTTTGAATCCGGCGAGGGCGTTCCTGAAATCGCCAATACCGAGGACGCGGCGGCGATCGAGGAGGCGGCCGGCTCGGCTCCCGTGGTCCGCTATGTCAATCTGGTCTTGTACCAGGCCGTGCAAGCGCGCGCTTCCGACATTCATTTCGAGCCCTTTGAACATGAATTCAAGATCCGGTACCGGGTGGATGGCGCCTTGTACGAAATGTTGCCCCCTTCCAAACGACTGGCCCTGCCGATCATCTCCCGGATCAAGGTCATTGCCAGCCTGAACATTGCCGAGCGCCGTCTGCCCCAGGATGGCCGGATCCAGATGGCGGTGGCGGGTCGCCCCGTGGATTTCCGGGTATCCACTCTGCCCACTCAATTCGGCGAAAGCGTTGTGTTGCGGGTTCTGGATCGGTCGGTGGTCTCGCTCGATCTCGCCAACTTGGGAATGCCGGAGGATGTCTACACCGCCTTCGAAACCGATGTGCTCAAACCCAATGGAATCATCATCGTCACCGGACCAACCGGGTCCGGAAAAACAACCACCCTGTATTCGGCCTTGAACCGTATCAACACCATCGAAAACAAGCTCCTCACGGCTGAGGATCCGGTGGAATACGAAATCGATGGAATCGTCCAGGTGCCGATCAGCGAAGCCATTGGCAATAGTTTTGACCGGGTGTTGCGGGCCTTTTTGCGGCAGGATCCCGACATCTTGATGATTGGTGAAATTCGCGATTTAAATACGGCCCAGATCGCCATTCGGGCCTCGCTGACCGGTCATTTGGTGTTCAGTACCCTGCATACCAATGATGCCGCCGGGGCCATCACCCGACTGATCGATATGGAAGTGGAGCCCTTTTTGATTTCTTCGACGCTGGAAGCCGTATTGGGTCAGCGCTTGGTTCGGAAGGTTTGCGATAACTGCAAAAAACCCTTCAAGCCGGATAAAACCACATTGGATCGGCTCTCCATCGCGGCGAGGGACATCGGGGATCGGCCGTTCTATCAAGGAGCCGGTTGTGCCCAGTGCAACAATACGGGATATCGGGGCCGTAAAGGTATTTATGAGTATTTATCCATCACCGATCCAATTCGCGATTTGATCAATCAACGCCAGCCCACGCTCGTTATCCGGACCCGGGCCATCGAACTGGGGATGCGGACTTTGCGCCAGGACGGCATCCGCAATATTCTCGATGGGTACACGACCGTTGATGAGGTTTTGAAATATACCTGATCGGGAAGGGGATCCGGCGCATGGAAAAACTGATTATTCTAGGAACCGGACCGGCGGGTCTGACCGCCGCCCTCTATTCCGCCCTGGCCAATCTGCAACCCCTCCTGTTACAGGGACTCCAACCCGGGGGGCAATTGACCACGACTTCAGAAGTGGAGAACTATCCGGGTTTCCCCGAGGCGATCGATGGCACGACGTTGGTCCAGCGGATGCAGGCCCAGGCGGAACGATTCGGGGCCCGTGTGCGGGGACGGGAGGTTCTGAAGGTCGATTTCTCAGGCCAGCCGTTCAAAATGACGCTGGATGACGGGTCGGTTTTAGAAAGTCAGTCCGTGATTATCGCAACCGGGGCAAGCGCCCAATATATCGGGCTCGAATCCGAAAAGGCGTTGATCGGGCGGGGGGTGTCCGGGTGTGCGACCTGCGATGGCGCCTTTTACCGGAAAGTGCCGGTGGCGGTCGTGGGCGGGGGCGACACGGCGATGGAGGATGCGCTTTTTTTGACGAGATTTGCTTCGATCGTATATCTTATCCATCGCCGGCGGGAATTCCGGGCTTCCCGGATCATGGCGGAACGGGTCAAACAACACCCCCAAATTAAAATAATCTGGAATTCGGTGGTTGAAGAAGTATTGGGAGTTCCTGAAAACAAGGTGACCGGCGCGCGCCTTCGGGATGTTGAAACGGGAGCGAAGAGCGATCTGGCCATTGAAGGACTGTTTGTCGCCATCGGACACAAGCCGAATACGGACCCGTTCAAGGGGCAATTGGACATGGATGCTCGGGGCTATCTGATCACCCAATCGACCCGCACCCGAATACCGGGTGTTTATGCGGCCGGTGATGTCCAGGATCCGACCTATCGTCAGGCCGTGACGGCGGCGGGAAGCGGATGCATGGCTGCCCTCGAAGCCGAGCGGTTTCTGGCCGAACACGGGAGTTGATGATTTTATTGCAGAACCAGGGGAAGTCAGATGCAGATGATTCTGTTTCTTGCGGTTCTCATTGTTTTGGGCGTGGTGATTGTCCAGCTCAAATTTCTTTCGTCCACTCTGCAGGTGATGCAGATGGACATCAAGTCGATCCAGGATAAGCTATTCCGCCTGCGAAACGATAGCCTCCCGGTAGCGCCTCCTGCCTCGCTGCCGACGATGCCGATATCTCCGGCGACCCCTCCCTCGCCAATTCCGGAGCCGATTCGGGTGACGGAACCTCCACCCCTTCCTCCCTTGCGCCCCGGAGTTCCGGCGATTCCCTCGTCCTTGGCGGGGGTCAACACGATCGCCGAAGCGGTAAAGATTTCGCCGTCGGAATCGATCCGTCGGCCGGCCGCGGAGACGCCGACCGAAACCCCGGCGTGGATTCTCGCCACCCAAGATGCCCTGCGCCGCATTTGGAATTGGGTGCTGGTGAACGAGGAACACCGTCCCGCCGGCGTGTCCATGGAGTTTGCCGTGGCAACCACCTGGCTGATCCGTGCGGGGATTATCGCCGTTGTCGTCGGGATCGGTTATTTTCTCAAGTGGTCGATCGATCGGCACTATTTTCCGCCGGCGGCGCGGGTGGCTTCAAGCCTGATCGCCGGAATGGCGATGATGGTGGGCGGATTCATTTTTTACCGGCGGCAATGGAAGATTCTTGGGCAAGGCCTGCTGGGGGGGGCATTTGCCGTGCTCTATTTCAGTCTTTACGCCGCCGGGCCGTTGTTTCATTTGATCGGCACTCCGTATGTGTTCGGGCTCATGATCCTGGTGACGTTGACCGCCGGGGTGTTGGCGGTGAGTTGCGATTCGATGCTCGTGGCGATATTGGGAATCATTGGCGGGTATGGAACCCCGGTGATGCTCAGCACGGGCCAGCCGCAATTTGTCGCCTTTTTTTCCTATTTGCTTCTACTGGGGGTGGGGGTGTTGGGCATCGCCCATTATCGCTCCTGGCGTCTGCTGAACTATTTGGCTTTTTTGTTCACCTACGCCCTGTATGCCGCATCACTCGGGCAGTACCAGGCGGTTCGTGATTTTAATGTCGTCCTAGTTTTTTTGGTCCTGTTTTTTGCCTTACATTCTTTTTTAAGCTGGTGGCATACCCTGCGTCGCATCGGCGAACGGGCCGGCTTGCTGGATATTCTTCACCTGATTTTCAATGCGGGGTTGTTTGCCCTCGCAGCTTATGAACTGATTCAGGGTCGGTTGGGCCGGCCTTATCCGGCCCTGATGACGTTGGGGTTGGCCATTTTCTATATTGGACATGTCGCGTGGTTCCTGGCCCGGCCCCGGCCCGATCGGCCGTTGACATTGACCGTGATTGCCCTGGCGGGTTGCTTCACCATTCTCACCCTGCCGTTGGCCGTCGAGCAAGAGTCACTGACGATCTGCTGGGCACTCATGGCTGCGATGCTGGTCTGGCTGGGACACCGCCTGCAGAATCGCTTTTTGCGCCTCTTGGGACATGGTTTGATGGCGGTCAGCGTGTTGCGTCTGGTCAGCCTTGACTTCGGGCGTAACTATCTCGCTCATTCGCCGGTTGGATCGACCTTCATTGAATATCGGGATGGTTTGTTGCATCGGGTGTGGACTTTTGGCACAGTTCTCGTTGCAGTTTTCAGCAGTTTCTGGCTGGAACGCAAAGCCCGAAATGAAGGACTAGCTCAACGAACGGCGGATAATGACCTGCCGGTGACGGTTCCTCCCTCTGTGGCCGGAACGATCCTTTTTTGGATCTTATGCGCGGTGCTGGTGCTGTTTTTGAATTTTGAATTGGGATTTTTGTCCCGTTTTTGCCGGCCGGCCCGCCCTGCCTTGTCGACCCTGGTTTGGTGCGGAATGGGTGTATATTTGATGTCCCGCTACCGGACCGAAGGGTCCCTTTCGTGTCGCTGGGTGGGACTGTTGCTCCTGATTGTGGCCTTGGGAAAAACCGTCATTTTTGATTTTGAATCCTGGAGCCTCGTCGACACCGTGTTTCGCCCGTCGAGTTATACCCCGAGGCTGGTGGCTTGGCGCTGGCTTGATTTTTTGTTGATTCTCGGCTCGATCGCTTGGGTTTGGACCTGGGTTCGGTCTGTCGATGCGGATGATTTTCTGGTATATGGACTGGGATACGGGGGCGTTCTTTTGCTGTTTGGCTTTACCACGCTGGAAATCAATAGTTGCTTCTATTGGGTGTTACCCGGTTTTCGGTCGGGTGGGGTGTCCGTCTATTGGACGGTTTTTGCGCTGGCGTTATTGACGACCGGAATCGTTCGGAATATCCGGTTTATGCGATTTGTCGGCTTGGGTCTTTTTGTGGTGGTGATCGCCAAGGTCTTCCTGTCCGATTTATCCCATATGGCGGGGATTTACCGGATCATGGCCTCGATGGGCGTCGGGGTGTTATTGATTCTGGGATCTTTGGTTTATCTGCGGGCTCATCGCAAATTCCTTCGCCTGAGCGGAGCGGGTGATGAGTCGGAGGAGGCCCGATGAAAATGCGCTGGATAGGGTGGGTGGGGGCCTGGGTGGTTTTAGGCGGGATGGCCCAGCTA
Organism: uncultured Verrucomicrobiota bacterium; assembly: GCA_964497135.1. Lineage (GTDB taxonomy): Bacteria > Verrucomicrobiota > Kiritimatiellia > CAIKKV01 > CAIJXV01 > CAIJXV01. Next base: position 3,051 of record CAZCDO010000049.1, on the reverse strand, counting down.
CTGGCGGGCACTGTTGAGGCCAACCGGTTTGCCTCGTATAAGGAGGTTGTGCCCGGAGAATCGACGCCGACCGAATTGGCGAAGTTTTTATTGGATCCCGAGGTTTTTGCCACGGCATCAGCAGACTATTCCAACTTGCGTTTGGCCGCGGAGAATGACCTCGAGCAACCCTGGCTGATTCGCCAACGAACGGTTAGTCGCCGACAGGTTCGCGATATTCCCTATCGCGCGCGGATCGTACAACTTCGGGAGTTGTCGGACAACCGCCTGGAACTGATATTGAAGCAGGAGACAACCAATCGGGTCATCTTTTCCGGATTGCGGTTACAGAGCGCATTACGCGACTTTGAAAAAGACGTTCGCGTGTGGGCTGGGTCGGATGGGGTGACCTGGACCTTGGTCGCAGAAGCGGCGGTTATCTATGATTATTCGCGATTTGCCGATGTCCGACGGGATCGAATCGACTTCACGCCGGATCCGGGGCCTTGGTTCCGGATTGAAATCGGGACCGGACTGGCGGAACAGGAAACGCCCCTTTTGGAAACGACTCGTCAAACCCAATCCGGTGATGTGCTGACGGAGACCGAACGACGGTCTTTCAAACGAATCCCTTTTCGCATGGATCAGGCCGAGTTATTGGAATCCCGGGAAGAGGCCTGGGCTCTTACGCCGGTGAAAACGGTGACAGGGGTGACCGATTATGTGGTTTCCGAACTGGAAAAAGAGCGCGAGACCGTGATCGATTTTGCCGGGGGGCGTCGCCCCCTGACCGCATTGGAATTTGGATTCACGGAGGTTAATTTTGCGCGCCCGGTCCGGATTATGGCGCGGAATCGGGGCGAGCGCGATTGGCGGACGGTTACCGAAGCCTCCGTTCATCGGATTCAAATCGGCCCCGTCCAGGATTCGCGGTTGACCATCGCCTTGCCGTCTGAGAATCGATGGGATGAATACCGGGTTTATATTCAGAACAACGACAATCCTCCCCTGACGCCGACCCGGTTGTCGATACACGAGAATTGCCATGAAATGCTCTTTCTGCCCCGCGGCAATCGTTATCGCCTGTATTATAACGGGGACGGCCTGAGCTTGCCTGTGTATGACATTGGCCAGGTGCTGGCCCGAGCCGACCCGGAATTGGGACGGGACTGGGAACTGGGCCCGGCTCAAGTCAATCCGACCTATCGCCAGGGCCTGTCCGGAGGATGGTTGGCACGCCATCTTCGCCTCCTGATGATTGGAGCGGTCCTCTTGATGGTGGCGGCATTATTGACGGCCCTGGGCTTTGCCGCGCGCCGTCTCTCCGCCTTGCCGAAGGATGAGGGGCGGAATCAATAAGCGTCAACTACGGCTTCCGGTGTGTGTCCCATCTTGGAGCCGGGGTCCCCTCACCCCGCTCTCCCTTCACAACTATGGCGGGGTAAGGGCGCCCCGGCTCCACATGATGGAATCATGAATGAGGAATACGGACAGAAGAACGGCGCTCGTGTACGCCTACTACAAACACAGGTAGGGGTTTGTTCGTAGTAGCGCCGTGTGAGGCGCGTTGTTCCTTGGGGCGGAATGGTTGTGGTTGGTATTCCGAAGCGGGCGAAGTCCGCGTTAGGGGTTCGACGAAATGGCTGATGCGGATATCGTTCTCACAAAAATGCACGACTTGAAACTCTTGAACACGCAACGATATGGAACGATCGCCGAAAATTTAAAGAGGTCGGGCGTATGGTCGGCGGTTCGCTCGAGCATGCGTGCGAGGAAAGGCGGCAGTGAACTGCCGCACTCCAAGGTGGTGACGGGTTACGCTTTTACTTGCATAATGTGAGCACTCTTCGGGCAATCAATTAAATCGAAGGGGAGGCTTAAATGGCGAATAAAAGAATTATCGGGGTTTGGGTGGCGGGTCTTGTCCTTTGTTTCGGATCGGTTCGGGCGGCCGCGCCGTTGGATATGGCCTATATCCCCGCCGGTCTATTCCAAATGGGGACAGAACTTGGCGAAGGGGGCGATAACGAACGTCCGTTTCATGCGGTTCAATTGAATGCCTTTTTTATGGATAAATTTGAGGTGTCGCACGCCTGGTGGACCAATGTCAAACTGTGGGCGGACTCCCACGGGTATTGTTTCGAGAACGCCGGTGCGGGCCTCGTGGCGGGCGATAATCCCAAAGGTCCTGACATGGGCACTTCCCGCGTTGTGCGGGGCGGCGGGTGGTGTAGCATGACAGTCATTCTGCGGTGCGCCTACCGAGTCGATTTCACGCCGGACGGCGCGAACGACGTCATTGGTTTCCGTTGCGTGAGGGGACTGTGATCTTTGGAGTGCGAAACGAAGATGGGAGTTGAACCGGGGCCGGTAGACGGTGAGCCGATGCCATGGATCTCTGATGGATAACGGGGTTATAAAGGGTGAAGGATAAAAAGTGTTTCGGAAATAACCCACCCCGCCCTGACGCTTGATGGCGAGATGTGGCGCATCTGCCGCTCGATCAGCCATTGCCAAGAGATTTCGCGATGCCACGACTAACGCTTACGGATGCGAACGGAGTGTGGAACTGGAGTAATCGACGGAACCTGCGCTTCAGCAGTCGGCGTTTCTGCCTGACTACTCAGGCTTCGGCTACGAACCGTTTGAGGTTTTCGAGGCCCACGGAGATACCGTTAATCGGCTCTTCCATGCCCTCGAATTCAATCGACAGCACGCCTTTGAATCCGGAGCGTTTGAGGAGGCCGATGCACTGGGGCACCGGGACATCGCCATGGCCGATGATCGCACCGCGCAAGAAGTTGCCGCCGCGAGACCGGAACCAGCCTTTGCCGGGATTGGGCGCGGTCCCGGGCTTGAAATGAAAATCCTTGGCATGGCAGTGGAAGGCATAGGGCGCGAGTAGGCCGACCGCCTTTTCAGGGGAATCATCCGCACACATGAAATTCCCCATATCGATCAAAATCCCGAAATTAGGATGATTGACGGCATTGACTAATTTTTCAAGGCGCACACTATCCTGACAGAAGTACCCGTGATTTTCGACCATGGTGCGAATGCCGAGGTCGGCGG
>CAZCDO010000048.1:0-22824 GCA_964497135.1 uncultured Verrucomicrobiota bacterium | reverse complement strand
TTTCGACGCATGATGCCTGGGCGGAAGTCGATTGGATACGGGTTGAAGGTTGATGCGTCAGTTCGGACTTGCGTCCGCAACCGGCTGCTAGGCGCGTTTTTTTGCCCACCCGCGCCCGACATTTCTTTTCAGCGCATGGCCCCCTGGGTGCGTCATTTCGTTCGGTTGAAAGGGAAGATACCAGGGAATGTCGTGACCGGGTAAAGTTTTATGTTGTCGGATAGCGCCAATCGGCAACGAACTGACTTCCCGGATCAGGCGCCGCAGGGAACGCAAATCCCGAATACCCACGCGCTGGCCGATCATCTCCAGAGATATTTCGGGGTTATTCCAGAGATGCATGACGGCATGTTCCCCGCGCCGGCGCCGCACATACGCCATGGGGGTTATTCCGCAATGTTGTTTGAATTTTCGGGTGAAATGATGGGGTTCCAACCGAACTTGACGCGCGAGATCGCTGAGGTCAAAAGCGTCGCCCAGATGATCTTCGGTATAACGAATCACCGCGACGAGCAAGGGGTCGCGAATAATGGTGGCAAGCCGGGAGAATTCCATCATAACAGCCTGGCACCACAGGTGAAAATAGGTATAGGGAACCCAAAAAAAAGGAGTCCTACGCACGGTGACGAGTTGGGACACCAGTTGTCGGATGACGCGATTGTAATCGTAAACCAAGGTAGGCAGTTCGGGGTTTGGATGGGGCCAGTGGAAATAGGCATAATAGCAGCGACAGGGGGCCGAGGGAATGGTGCTTTCCAAACGATGAGCATGTTCCGGCCAGAAAACGACTTCGCCGGGGCCGGCCGTGAACGTACGACGCCGGGATCCTTTCCCGACGGTGGCCTGATAGAGCCCGCTGATCACGGCGATAATCTCGGCGGGTTGGTCAATTCGCTCGCTGGGCGGATTAGCCGGCGTGGCGGTAAAGAGTCCTGCACTTGAAAAACGGATGGATGAAAGATTTTTTTCGCTGAGATCTGGAATGCAATATCCCATTCGTAAATCCTCTTCCGATGTTTTACACCCCCCCCCCCCCGACGTGACGAGGATGGCATGTCGTATGGACCGGGTTGTAACGCAAAAGACGAATCTTGAAAAGCACCAATTCGTTTGAGGTTCGCGCTGGGGCACGGGGTGGTACGGGGTTGCAACAGGATTCTCGGCATACTCGTCTTCGAACCTTATCGCCGCGGAACTCGGTTTCGGTCATTTGTCGGCCTCCCCGGTTATTATGCGTTTTACAACACCCTTAATGTATAAATAATGCCTTTTTCAACCCTTCCTCCAGCACTGGACATGCTGTATAATCATGGCTACGCAATGCAGGGTGCTTTGCGAATCCTCTGACTGAAGGCCTCGAACGACGTTTTGATGATCAGAAGGAGCTAGCTCGATGGGAATAAATTGTGCCCCGGCAAACCAGACCCTGAGCGACCCGGTTATTGTCGCCCAAGCACCCCCTGAAATCACCGGCTGGGGGCCTTATCAATTTCCTTGGATCGAGCGTTTGGCCGATGGCTCCCTGCATGTCACCGTTCACTTGCATGCCGACTCGGCCACCTCCTATGGACTTTCTAATGGCCATGTGATTTCCCGGGACGAGGGACACAGTTGGCAACGAGTTGATGCGCCCTCCTCGCCCGGTGGCTTGTTGCTGCCAAACGGCGACCGACTGCTCGCCGATTGCACCAAAGCCTTCCCCGTTGCCGGCATGGCCCTTCCCCCCCCGATGGCCTCCCGCCATTCCAGTTATGCGGACTTTGAGTATTACGGCGCCGATGCCTTACCAGAGGAACTGACCCGAGCGTGGCCCTTTTTACGGCTGGCGCGCGGCACCTCGGAATGGAAACAGGAATGGGCGACGGTGACTTTTAATAAAGCCGCCGATGTTCGGACGGTCACGGAACAGGTATTGGTCGTCCCTCATTTTGAACATAATCGAATCCATGTTGCGTCTGACGGCAGTTTGATCGCCACGCTCTATACCATGCCCCCGCGCTTCCTCGGCCGTCGCCGAAACATTGCCAATCGGGGATTTCTGACCGTGATCCTCGCCTCGAACGACTTCGGACGAACCTGGCGCGAAATCGGCGCCATTCCCTACGAGCCGGATTTCGCGGCCGATCCGCATTGGGATGCCCGGGACGGATTTTCCGAACCCCAGATCAATGAAATGCCGGATGGTTCCCTCTTGGCCCTCCTGCGCTCAGAGGATGGCAATGGGGGAGCCGACAACGCGCCGCTCTACTGGGCCCGGTCCGAAGATCACGGGGTCACCTGGAACCGTCCGGCGGTCTTCGATGACCGCGGTGTCTGGCCGCAGTTGCTGACGCTGAAATCCGGCGTCACTTTGGCCACCTATGGACGCCCAGGATTTTTCCTGCGCGCAACCCGCGATCCGAGTGGCCGCCAGTGGGATCCTCGCATCACCCTGATTGATCCGGGCACCGACAATCCGCATACGAATACTCATACCTGCGCCTATTCCGGTCTGATCGCGTTGTCGGACACACGCGCGTTGCTCGTGTATTCAGAGTTCAAACATCCCGACGCGCAAGGCCGGACCTGCAAGACGCTGCTGAGCCGGTTCATTGATGCACAGGGGTAATCGGGAAGAGCGTTCATAGCCCTTCGACGGGCTCAGGGCAGGCACGCGGCTACACTCAAAAGGTGTAGCACCGCTCTATGAGCGGAATCTTCCGGAATGAGGCGTGTCGGGAATGGGTGCAGCCCGTTCTGCGGTGTCATGCGCAGTCCCGCCTTGCGGGACGAAGCAGGATGAGCGGCGGCGCATAACGGAAAAGGAGGTGGTTATGAATAGGTTCAAGTTGCTTTTTCCGGCTCGGCGAGTTCTGACGCTCCTAAGTGCCCTGTTGTCCCTGTGGGTGGCGGCACAAGTCTTGGCAACGGACCGCTATGTGGCCACCACCGGCAACGATGGCGCTCATTCCGCCTGGTCCTCGGCCTACACCAATGTTCAGGATGCGCTGAATGCGTCCGGGAATGGCGACACGATCTACGTGGCGGGGCACACCTTCATTCTCACGAACCAACTCGTTTGGGCGGCGAGGACGAATGTGGCCATCCGGGGCGGTTATGCGGCCACAAACGATGCGGATCAGCCGGGGCCCTATAGCGCGGCCACCTGGCCGACCGTGCTCACGCGCGCTTCAGCCTATTCCAACCGCATCATGATCGTGACCAATGTCTACACCGGAACCTTGGAACGCGTCACGATTACCGGCGGTTGCCTGACCAATGCCGGCGCCTTTGGGGGCGGCATGCATATCATTAGTTCGCCAGGGATCGTTGTTTCCACTTGCGTCATCAGCAACAATGCCGTGGCAGTGACCGGCGGCGGGGGCGGGGGTGGTCTTTACATCAAGTCCAGCGCCGTCACCGTGAGCAACTGTCTGGTGGCCGGCAACAGCGTGGCGGGCAGCAGCAGTTCGTATGGCGGCGGGATCTGGATGGAAGGCCCGGTGACCGTGCGCGATTCGGTCATCGCGAATAACCGATGCACGGGCGCCGGTCAAGTGGGGGGCGGAGTCTATGCGTACCAGGGGACCTGCGTGCTGAGGAATTGCCTGGTGGTGGGAAACACAACGTTCGGCGGCACGGGCGACGGTTTTCGCGGGGATTACGGCGGTAACACCCTGGACCAATGCACCGTGGCCTACAATACAGGTGCGGGGGTTTCCGGGCGGGCCAACGTCGGGATTACGGTGACGAACTCGATCGTCTGGGGGAATGGAATCGATATTGATGGTACTTGGAACACGAAGATTCTGACCCGGTCGGATATTGGTTATGGGGGCACCGGATCCGGCTGCATCAGCGCCGACCCGCTCTTCGATCGCCTCTACTATCTCGCGTCGGGCAGTCCCTGCCTGGATGCGGGGACGAACACCGCGAGTGAGCGGGGACTGACCAACTACACGACGCGGGTGGACGGAACCCCCGACAGCGGGCTTGTGGATCTGGGTTATCACTACCCAACGGGTTTCGATGTGAGCGGCCTGGATTTGTACGTGGCCACGAACGGGGACGATGCCGCCGTTGGCACCGATGCTGGTCATCCCTTCCGCACGCTGACAAATGCGCTGGCCAGGGCGCGAGATGGAACCCGGATTCATGTCAGTTCGGGCTCCTACACGAATGGCTCGGAGCGTTTTCCGCTCATGGTGGCCAATCTGACGGGCGTTCAGATTCTGGGAACGAATCGCGCGACAACGGTGATTAACGCGGCGGGGAGTAGTAACCGGGTGCTGACCCTGACCAACAGTTTTGGTGTGGCATTAACGGAAGTCACGCTCACCGGCGGTCAGACCAATACCGGCTCGGGTGGAGGGATTGCCTTGTGGGCCTGCGGCGGGGTCGTCTTGTCCGGCTGTGTCATCACGAACAACACGGGCGCCGGCAAAGGGGGTGGAATCTACTCGACTTACAGTTCCGTTACCTTGAGCAACTGCCTGGTGAAAGGAAACACGGCTGCTCCCACGGCGTCTGGATACGGAGGCGGGATCTACATGGATATCGGGGGGATGATGACGCTGCGCGATTCGATCATTGCCAACAACCAGAGCTATTCCGGCGGCGGGATATACTCCTACAACCTTGGAACCTGCCTGCTGAAGAATTGTCTGGTGGTCGGGAATGCGGCGGCCGGCGGTGGCGCTGGAATCAATTGCGCTTACAACGTCAACATCCTGCAAAGCTGTACGGTCGCCTATAACACAGGCTCGGGAATTTCCGGACCGAGCGGCGCCGCGCCAACCGTGACGAATTCGATTATCTATGGGAATGCAGATGATTTTTCCGGTTCACACATTCTCAATAATCTGGTCTGGTCGAATATCGGGGATGGCGACAGGAACGGGACCTATGGGTGCATCAGCGCCGACCCGCAGTTTCAGGCCGGGAACTACTATTTGGCCGACAACAGTCTTTGCGTGGATGCGGGGACGGCTACCGTAAGCGCTGTCGGGCTGGCCGGCTATACAACGCGGGTGGACGGTTCCAACGACACGGGGCGGGTGGATTTTGGCTATCACTACACGACGGGGATCGCCGTGGCTTCCCTGGACGTGTATGTGGCCACGAACGGGGCTGACGGGAACGGCGGGACGAGTTGGGCGGATGCGTATCGGACGATCACCAAGGCGCTCTCGCTCGCGCAAGCCGGGACCCGGGTGCACATCGGCGCGGGGTCTTATACGAATGGCTCGGAGACCTTTCCGCTGACGGTGGCCAACCTGTCGGGCGTGCAGCTTTTGGGGACGAACCGCGCGACGACGGTGATCAACGCGGCGGGGAGCGGCAAGCGGGTGCTGACCTTGACCAATAGTTCGGGCCTGGTCATGACGGAACTCACGCTGACCGGCGGCCAGACCAACAGCGGCTACGGCGGCGGGCTGGCTCTGTGGAGTTGCAGCGGGACGTTCTCCGGTTGTGCCATTACCAACAACTCGGGCTTTGCCGCCGGAGGCGGAATCTACGCGCAACAGAGTACCGTTACCTTCAGCAATTGCTTGGTGAGGGGTAACACCGCGATCTCCAGCGGTTCTGCGCTGGGAGGCGGGATCTATATTGACACCGGCGGCGCGATGACGCTGATCGATTCGATCATTGCCCATAACCGCTGCACCACCGGCAGCAGTCGCAGTGGGGGGGGGCTCTACAATCAATCTGGAACCTGCCTGCTGAAGAATTGTCTCGTGGTCGGCAACACGACGTTCGGCGGCACCGACGGGATGAATTGCGCTTACGGCGTCAACACCCTGCAAAATTGCACTCTGGCCTATAACGCCGGAGTGGGAATTTCCCGGCCGGGCGGCGGAGGCGCGTGTACCATAACCAACTCGATCCTCTGGGGGAATGGGGATGACTTGGCCGGCGGCCTGCCCATAACGCCGGTCTGGTCGGATATCGAAGACGGCGACAACAACGGGAACAGCGGCTGTATCAGCGTGGATCCGCTCTTTGAACGCGGGTACTATCTGGCCCCGAACAGTGCCTGTGTCAATGCGGGAACGAATACCGCCAGCGAGCGTGGGCTGGCCGGTTATACAACGCGGGCGGACGGGACCTATGACACCGGACGGGTGGACTTGGGCTATCACTACCCGACGGGATATGACGCAACTTTCGGGGATCTCTACGTGGCCATGAACGGCGATGACGGCGCCCTCGGCACCGATGTCGAGCATCCCTTTCGCACACTTACGAATGCGCTGGCCAGGGCTCGGGATGGAATCCGAATCCACGTGGCGGCGGGTACCTATACGAACGGATCAGAGACTTTTCCGCTGACGCTCACCGCTCTGTCGGGCGTGCAGATTCTGGGCGCGAGCCGCGACACAACCGTGATCAACGCGGCGGGGAGTAGTAACCGGGTGCTGACTTTGAACAACTGTTCGGGCGTGAGGTTGTCGGAGCTGATGTTGACCGGCGGTTACCAGACCAATTCCACCAGCGGGGGGGGCGGAGGAATTGCGCTCTCGGCGTGCGGCGCGGTGTTAGCCGGGTGTGTTGTCAGTAACAACACGGTAGCTCCGGTTTCCGGGGAGGCCGATGGCGGGGGAATCTACGCCAGTTACAGTGTCGTGACTCTGAGCAATTGCTTGGTGAAAGCGAATACAGCTTCTGTCGGGGCTTCGTATGGCGGGGGCATCTATTATGACGGCTACACCTCGCTGATCCTGCTCAATACGATCATCGCCAACAACCGATGCACCGGCAGCACCCGATCTGGCGGAGGGGTATATGGCAACTATGCCTCGTCCTCCCTGCTGAGGAATTGCCTCGTCGTGGCGAATACCACAACCAATGCGGCCGGCGTCAACGGTACCGGAGACGGCCTCCAATTCTACGGCAGTGCCACCCTCGAAAACTGCACTGTGGCCAATAATGGCGGACAGGGGATTGACCGTCAGTCCGGCGGCTATACGGTGACCGTGACGAATTCGATCGTCTGGGGGAATGGGGACGATATCTATGACTCGCAAGGGGGCGGGAGTTATGTCAAACTAGGTTATAGTAACATCGAGGATGGGGATAGTAACGGGGTCAATGGGTGCTTCAGCCTCAATCCGCTTTTTGCAAACACCAACGCGTTTGATTATCGCCTGACCTCCAAATCGCCCTGTATCAACAAAGGCACAAACCAAGTCTGGATAGCCATGGCCAGTGACCTGGATGGAAACAAACGGCTTCAGGGCGACTCCGTGGATATGGGCGCCTATGAATTCTTGCCCCCTCCGGGTTCGGTTTTTTCGCTATACTGAAGAGTGACGGTCATGAATAGGTTCAAGTTTCTTTCTCCGCTTCGGCGAGGTCTGACCGCGGCGAGCGTGCTGGTAGCCCTGCGGGTGGCGGGACCCGTTTCGGCCGGGGATCACTATGTGGCGCCTAATGGGGTCGCCCCCAATGACGGTTCTAAATGGTCATTGGCCTTCACGAACATTCAGGATGCGTTGAATGTGGCGGCCCCGGGGGAAACCATCTACCTCGCCGGGCAGACCTTTTTTCTGACGAATCAAATCATCTGGACCGGCACGACCCATGTCACGATTCGAGGCGGCTATGCGGCGACGAACGATACGGATCAGCCGGGGCCGTATAGTGCCGTTGCCTGGCCGACCGTAATCACCCGTGCGGCCGCCTACTCCAACCGCATTATGATCGTGACCAACGTTGCCACCGGAACCTTGGAGTGCGTCACGATTACCGGCGGCTACCAGACCAATGCCAACACCTATGGCGGCGGGCTGCATATTGTCGGTTCGCCCGGAATGGTCATTTCGGCTTGTGTCATCAGCAACAATGCGGTGGCGGTGACCGGCGACGGGGGAGGGGGCGGCCTTTACATTAAATCCAGCGCCGTTACGGTGAGCAACTGTTGGGTGGCCGGCAACAGTGTGGCGGGCAGTAGCAATTCGTATGGCGGCGGGATCTGGATGGAAGGCCCGGTGACGGTGGTCGATTCGGTGATTGCCAACAACCGTTGTACGGGTGTGAGTCGAACCGGGGGCGGACTCTATGCGTATCAGGGCACCTGTCTGATGAGGAATTGCCTGGTGGCGGGAAACACCACGTTCGGTGGCACGGGCGACGGCTTTCGCGGGGATTACGGCGGTAACACCCTGGACCAATGCACCGTGGCCAACAATACCGGGATGGGGATTTCCGGGCGGCCCAACGTCCAGATTACGGTGACGAACTCGATCGTCTGGGGGAATGGTACCGATGTGGACAGCGGTTGGAACCAGCAGATTCTCGCCGATTCCGTCATCGGGAATGGAGGCACAGGCCCAGGTTGTCTTAGCGTCGATCCGCTCTTTGATCGCCTGTACTATCTCGCGCCGGGCAGTCCCTGCCTGGATGCGGGGACGAACACGGCGAACGACCGGGGGCTCAGCGGCTATACGACGCGGGTGGACGGCACCACCGACAGCGGACGGGTGGATCTGGGGTATCACTACCCAACAGGGTTCGACCTGACCGGCTTGGATTTGTTCGTGGCCACGAACGGGGATGACAGCGCCGTCGGTACCGATGTTGCCCATCCCTTCCGCACGCTGACGAAAGCGCTGGCCAGGGCGCGGAATGGGACCCGGATTCATGTCGGATCGGGCTCCTACACGAACGGCTCGGAGCGCTTTCCATTGACGGTGGCCAACTTGACGGGGTTGCAAATCCTGGGCACGAACCATGCGACGACGATCATCAACGCGGCGGGGAGCGGCAACCGGGTGCTGACCCTGACCAACAGTTCGGCTGTGGCATTAACGGAAGTCATGCTCACCGGCGGTCAGACCAATACCGGCTCGGGAGGAGGGATGGCGCTGTGGGCTTGTGGCGGGATCGTCTTGTCCGGCTGTGTCATCAGCAATAACACGGGCATCGGCTATGGGGGGGGGATCTACTCGATCTACAGTTTCGTCACCTTGAGCAACTGCCTGGTGAAAGGCAACACGGCCGCTCCTCTTGCGTCCGGTTTGGGCGGCGGGATCTACCTGGATATCGGGGGGATGATGACGCTGCGCGATTCGATCCTCGCCAACAACCAGAGCTATTCCGGCGGCGGGATATACAACTACTCGGGCACCTGTTGGCTGAAGAATTGCCTGGTGGTGGAAAACACGTCGGCGGGCGGCGGCGCGGGAATCAATTGCGCCTACGGCTATAACACCCTGCAGAACTGTACCGTGGCCCATAATACAGGCTCGGGGATTTATGGACCGAGCGGCGCCGCGCCGGTCGTGACGAATTCGATTGTCTTTGGGAATACGGATGATTTTTCCGGCCCCACCATTCTCAATAATCTGGTCTGGTCGGATATCGGGGATGGCGACAACAACGGGACCAACGGCTGTATCAGCGCCGACCCGCAGTTTCGGTACGGGAACTACTATTTGGACGACAACAGTCTCTGTGTGGACGCGGGGATAGATACCGCCAGTGCGTGCGGGTTGGCCGGCTATACGACGCGGGTGGACGGCACCACCGACAGCGGGCGGGTGGATCTGGGGTATCATTACACGACGGGGTTACCGGATCTCCGGGAATGCTCATTTCGACTTGCATCATCAGCAACAATGCGCTGGCGGTGACCGGCGCCGGGGGGGGTAGACTATGAGTTGGATGTTTTGGATCCAATAAGAAGCAGTGAAGGACTCTGCACCGAAGCACGAATTTATTCTTTCACGGAAGAATGTTAAGGAGGAAGTCGCCATGAGAACATCGGTTATGAATAAGGTCCGGCTTCGGCGAGTTTTGGCGCTGATGAGTGCCCTGTCGTCCCTGTGGGGGGCGGGGCACGTCGCGGCGACGGACCGCTATGTGGCCACCAACGGCAACGATGGCGCTCATTCCGCCTGGTCCTCGGCCTACACCAATATCCAGGATGCGCTGACCGCGGCGGGGAATGGCGATACGATCTATCTGGCGGGGCACACCTTTGTCCTAACGAACCAACTCGTTTGGGCGGCGAGGACGAATGTGGCCATCCGGGGCGGTTATGCGGCCACAAACGATGCGGATCAGCCGGGGCCCTATAGCGCGGCCACCTGGCCGACCGTGCTCACGCGGGCTTCAGCCTACTCGAACCGCATCATGATCGTGACCAACGTCTACACTGGAACCCTGGACCGCGTTACGATTACCGGCGGCTATCTGACCAATGCCGGCACCTTTGGTGGCGGGCTACATATTGTCGGTTCGCCGGGAATGGTCATTTCGGCTTGTGTCATCAGCAATAATGCGGTGGCGGTGACGGGGAATGGCCAAGGGGGGGGGCTTTACGTGAAAACCAGTGTCGTTGCCCTCAGCAATTGCCTGGTGAAGGGCAACACGGTCGCGGGAGGCAGCACCTCGTATGGAGGCGGGATCTATATTGATAGCAGCGCCACAGTGACCCTGCGCGATTCGATCATTGCCAACAACAGTTCCATCGGCAGCAGCCGTTACGGGGGCGGCATAATGAATTACGGAACCTGTCGAATGACGAATTGTTTGATGGTGGCGAACACCACGCTGGCGGGCAACAACAGTGACGGTATCTTTCAGGCGGGCACTTTCACATTGGATCAATGCACCGTGGCCTATCATCCGGCACAGGGGATTAGTCAGGCTGGCGGCACGGCGACCATCACAAATTCGATCATCTGGGGGAATGGCGACGATATTTCCGGAAGCCCGACACTGCTCTGGTCGGATGTCGGGGATGGGGATGGCAACGGCGTCAATGGTTGTATCAGCGCCGATCCGCTTTTCGATCGCCTGTATTATCTGGCCCCGAACAGTCCCTGTGTGGATGCGGGGACGAACACCGCGAGCGACCGCGGGATGGCCGGCTATACGACCCGGGTGGACGGGTCCACCGATGTCGGGCGGGTGGACCTGGGGTATCATTACCCCGTGGGATTCGATGTGAGCGGCTTGGATGTATATGTGACCACGAACGGTGACAATGGGAACAGCGGAACGAACTGGGTGTCGGCGTATCGGACGATCACGAAAGCGCTCTCGGTGGCGCGGGATGGGACCCGGGTGCATGTCGGAGCGGGGTCCTACACGAACGGATCGGAGACCTTCCCTCTGACGGTGGCCAATCTGACGGGCGTTCAAATTCTGGGAACGAATCGCGCAACGACCGTGATCAACGCGGCGGGGAGTAGTACCCGGGTGCTGACCTTAACAAATGCGCTGGACGTGATCCTGACCGAACTGACGTTCACCGGCGGCTACCAGACCAATTCCGCCAGTGCGTGTGGCGGGGGAATTGCGCTGTGGAATTGCGGCGGGGTGTTTTCCGGTTGCGTCATCAGCAATAACACGTTAGCGGTTACGGGGAATGGCAATGGGGGTGGACTCTATTCGAAATACAGCGCCCTTATTATGAGCAATTGTCTGGTAAAGGGGAACAATAATGTCAGCAGCGCCAATTCGTATGGAGGGGGAATCTATATTGATACCGGCACAGTGACCCTGCGCGATTCGATCATCGCCAATAACCGATGCACCGGCAATAGTCGCATAGGAGCAGGGATCCAGAATTACGGAACCTGCCGGCTGAGGAATTGTCTGGTAGTGGCGAACACTACGCTAGGCGGACAAGGAGATGGTTTCTATGCCAACAACGGATCATTAACCTTGGACCAATGCACCGTGGCCTATAATACCGGACAAGGGATTTACGGCGGGGGGATCCTGACCAATTCCATCGTTTGGGGAAATGGAGATGACCTTCTGGGGGGAAGTTGGACGCTGAGCAGATCGGATATTGAGGATGGGGATGGCAACGGCGTCAATGGATGCATCAGTACCGACCCGCTCTTCGAAGGCCCCTACTATCTGGCGACGAACAGTCCCTGTGTGGATGCGGGCACGAACACGGCCAGCGATCGCGGGCTGAGCGGTTCCACGACCCGCGTGGACGGGGACTATGACAGCGGGCGGGTGGATCTGGGGTATCACTACACGACGGGGTACGATCAAAGTGTTTTGGATGTGTACGTGGCCACCAACGGGGACAACATCGGGCACGGCGGAACAAGCTGGGCCGATGCGTATCGGACGATCACGAAGGCCCTCGCGGTCGCGCGAGACGGAACCCGGGTGCACATCGGAGCGGGGTCCTACACGAACGGATCGGAGACCTTCCCGTTGACGGTGGCCACTCTGACGGGCGTGCAGATTCTGGGAACGAATCGCGCAACGACCGTGATCAACGCGGCGGGGAGCAGTAACCGGGTGCTGGCCTTGAACAACTGTCCAGGGGTGTCGCTGTCGGAATTGACGTTTACCGGCGGCTACCAGACCAATGCCAATGACTTTTATGGCGGGGGGATCGCTCTGTGGACCTGCGCCGGGGCCGTGTTGTCCGGTTGTGTCATTTCCAATAACACGCTATCGGTTACCGGGAATGGCTATGGGGGGGGACTCTCCTTGAGCAACTGTATCGTCAGCGCAAGCAATTGTCTCGTAAAAGGCAACACGGTCTTCAGTACTTATTCGTTAGGAGGCGGGATCTATAGTGAGAAGAGCGAGATGACACTGCGCGATTCGATCATCGCCAATAACCAATGCGCCGGCGGCGGACGATATGGGGCCGGAGTCTATGGCACGGCCACCTGGTTGATGCGAAATTGTCTGGTGGTCGCGAATACCACGCTAGGTAATTCCGCCGGGGGCGATGGCCTTTATGTCGGCGCTGTAACCCTGGACAATTGCACGGTGGCCTATAATACAGGGCAGGGACTGAACGGCGGGGGACTCGTGACGAATTCGATCTTCTGGGGAAATGGGGACGATATTGCTGGGGCCCCGACGCTGAAATGGTCGGATATCGGGAATGGCGACAACAACGGAATCAGTGGCTGCATCAGCGCCGATCCGCTCTTTCAGGGCGGGTACTATCTGACGCCGAACAGTCCCTGTGTGGATGCAGGAACGAACACCGTAAATGAGCGGGGACTGACTTCCTACACGACGCGGGTGGATGGATCCAATGACAGCGGGCGGGTGGATTTGGGGTATCATTACCCAACGGGACTTGATCTGAGCGCTTCTGCGGACTTGTATGTCGCCATGAACGGGAACAATGGGAACAGCGGAACAAACTGGGTAGAGGCGTATCGGACCATCACGAAGGCGCTTTCGGTCGCGCGGGATGGAACTTGGGTGCATGTCGGAGCGGGATCCTACACCAACGGGTCGGAGACTTTTCCGCTGGCGGTGGCCAATTTGACGGGCGTTCAGATTCTGGGGGCGAACCGCACGACGACAGTGATCAACGCGGCGGGGAGCAGTAACCGGGTACTGACCTTGAACAGCTGTCCGGGCGTAACGGTATCGGAAGTGACCCTCACCGGGGGATACGTGACCAATAATGGTTGTGGGGGGGGGATTGCGCTGTGGAGTTGCAATGGGAGCGTGTTGTCCGATTGCATCATTACCAATAACACCGTGGCGCCGGTTGCCGCCAATTCCCCCGCTTACGGGGGTGGAGTCTATTCGAGTAACAGTGCTATTTTTGTAAAGAACTGCCTGGTGCAAGGCAACACGGCCAATGCCAGCGGGAGCGGGGGAAGCAGTGGAGGGGGTCTCTTTTTGACTTATGGCATCGTTACCGTGAGCAACTGCGTTGTGCTAACCAACACGGCCAAGAGCGGGAGTGGTCAATGTACCGGAGGGGGTCTGGCGATGTGGAGCGCCACCGGGACGCTTCGCGATTCGATCTTCGCCAATAACCAAAGCGGTCCTAGTTCCGGTGGCCGATATGCGGGAGGGTTGTATGTAACAGGCGTACGCGGCTGGCTGAGAAATTGCCTGGTGGTGGAAAACACCACGCTGGCTTCCGCGGGCAGCGGGGGTGGCATCTACGGCGATACAGCCCTGGAGAATTGCACGGTGGCCAACAATGGGATTTCGGGGATTGCCTGGGGCACGACGGTGTCGAATTCGATCGTCTGGGGGAATGGCGATGATATTTGCGGGAACACCCCAACGCTGAGCTGGTCGGATATCGGGAATGGCGACAACTACGGGAATAACGGCTGCATCAGCAATAATCCGCTCTTTGTGAATACCAACGCGGCCGATTACCGCCTGACCTCTAAATCGCCCTGCCTCAATACCGGCACAAACCAGGCCTGGATGCTAACCTCTCGGGACCTAATCGGAAACAAACGGCTTCAGGGCAACTCCGTGGATATGGGACCTTATGAATGCGCACCCGATCCGGGCACGATGTTTGTTTTTTTCTGATAAGGCTTGATGACCCAACCAGACAAGGAGACTCTATGACCTCAATTCCAACCGCATGGACAGACCGAAAAACGATCGAGTTGAAGGGATTGCGCGTGACCCTGGCCGAACCGGTGCTGGTTCGGCGCAGCAAGAGATTCTGCTGGTTCCCGGGGATCATGCGCCAAAAGAACGGCGATCTGTGGGCAGGCATCAGCGCCCAGGGGGATGAGTACTTTACCGGTTCCGCCATGCACCTCACACGTTCATGCGACGGGGGCCTCACCTGGGACGAGCCTCGTCTGGTCTGGGACGGGGGGCTCAGCCACGTGCTGCTGGCCGACGGCTCGGTCGTCATCCTGCCCTTCACTTTGCAGCCGCGGCCCGACGGCATGGGCGCCTCGGGCAATCTCATCCAGCCCGACGGCCGCGTGCGGTTTATGTTGCGCGCCGTGGAGGTGACGGGTTGGCCGCGGCCCGATAAGCCCTTGGAGCCGGACAAGGGCCTTGCGGGGTTCGTTTTCAACGGGCAGAGTCTGACCGACAGCGAAGGGAAATACCTGACGACGCTCTATGGGTGCTTTGAAGGAGACAAGCGGTATTCGCTGGTTTTGGCCGAGTCTGACGACGGGTTCAAGTGGAGGATTCGCTCGACGATTGCCGGCGGCGACTGCTCTCTGGAGGGCGATGACGGCCCCTGCGAACCGGCGATTTGCCGTTTGGCGGACGCCCCTTCGACGGGCTCAGGGCAGGGCCGGTTGATGTGTGTCTTTCGCATGTCTTCGTTCGTTCCCTATGGCCAGTCCTGGAGCGCGGACGAAGGGCATACGTGGTCCACACCGGTGGCGATGACGACGGCCATGTCGGTCGAACCCAGTCTCCAAACGCTGCCGAGCGGAGTGGTGGCCCTCTCCGGCGGACGGTCCGGAATCTTTGTCTGGCTGAACGCCGACGGCCGCGGCGCGGATTGGCAGACGGTGGACATGGTGGCGCATCATAACGCCTGCCTGCCGCCGACGGATCACATCAACCCCGACTCGCGGCAGATCGACACCGGCAGCGAGGAGATGTTCAAGCAGGGCCGCGGCGGATACAGTTCGTGCTATACGCGGCTGATCACGCTCGACGAGCGGCATCTGTTGCTGATCTACGATCGGATCGGCCTCAGTTGGCAGGCCATTCCGGACGAATCCGACGCCACCAACAGCGTGTGGGTCACGCGTTTGACGGTTGAGTAATCGCGAGGACGAACGGAAGGCGCTCAGAGGGTCCGGCGACACCACAACACATGCACGTGTCGCCCCGCTCTTCTTGCCCTGTGTAGTCTGGGCGAAGTGGGATGAGCGGATTCTTCAAAACAGAAGAGTAAAGAGGGAAAGAGCATGTTGAATTCCATGAAGCCGATGATTGGAAAGGTTCTGACGGCCAAAGGGCCGGTGGATCCGACGGCGCTGGGCAAGGTGATGATGCACGAGCATCTGCACAGCGACTGTTACGACTGGGACAAACAGTGCCTGGTCGATATGGAGAAGCCGATCGATTCGGCGCGACGCGAATTGCTGATGCGGGAGGCCATTCCGCCTTTGCGCGCCTGTAACGAGCATGGGTGTCACGCCTATGTCGACGTCACGCCGCCGCCCTATCTGCACATGTTCACCCATACGCTTCCCGCCTTCCGGAAAATGGGTTTAACGGCGGAGGAGGAAGACTGCATTATGCGGCGTAATCCGCAACGAATCATTCCCATCCAATAAGAGGCCTGTCATGAAAAACAAACCGATTATGCAAACTCCTGATTTCGAAAGTGCCTGCCAGTGGTGGAGCGACCTCCCCAATATCTGGACTCCGATCGGTTGGAAAGATCACCTCTACAAATTCAACGTGCTCTGGAATGGAACGATCCTGTCTGAGCCGAAGATCAATCGGCGGGCGGCGGATATTGGCGAGCAAGGTGTCCAAGTGGCTTTCGCGCCGCATTACGCCAACCTCAAGCAGCATGCCGATCGCTACTCCTATTTGCGGGTGGATGATGGACAGGTGACGCAGGGGTGGGATTCGGACGAGGCCCCGGTGCTCTGGAGTGAGTGGGCGCGGGATGGGGTAAAATGGCGTCAGCATGTGTTTGCCCACACCGCCGACGGCGGTGCCACGAAAACCGGGGTTGAACCGATGTTTGCCTGGATCCGCATGCAAATCCACGATTTGTGTCCTGCCGTGCCGTTGGAAGCGGTTCATGGATTTCATGTGATTCTGCACAATCCGCACATCACTGCTTCCATGGATATCCGCGAGGATGTGCGTTTCTGGGCTGAAAAATCGCTTTATCCCAAGGCGCTCCAACTGGATCCATTGCAGGATCTCAAGACACGGGGCGCTCATATTCTGGACTCGGACGGCAAGGTCCGTTTGGCTGTTGCGCCGGGGGGATGCCCTTCAGCCACGATTGAATTTTCGCAACCGGATGAGACCCACTGTCGTAAAGGCCACGGGTTATATGTTCAGGTGCCGACAAAGAAAAGGGTTTATGTCGATTTACTGCTCCCCATTTCGCCGATGCCGCGCGAGGTGTTCGATCGTGAATTGGCTTTGGGCTATGAAGGAGCGCTCAAACAGGCAAACGCGTTCTGGAAAAAGACCTTGAAAAACAAAACCCGGATCAGCCTGCCTGAACCGTCCCTTAACGACGCCATTCGCCACAGCGTCCGGTTCAGCCATGTCCTGACCGAGCGCAATCCCGAAACCGACAAGCTCTGCAAGATCAACGGATCCTGGGCGTATGCGGAATTATGGACGACGCCCGGAGCGATGGATTTTGTCATGATGATGGACACGCTCGGGTATCATTCGATGGTACAGGATTATCTGGGTATTTTCAGGGAAGAGCAGGGGACCGTGGTTCCGCCGGGGCTGGCCTATGAAAAGCATTCGGGCTTTTTAAGCACGCCGGCGCGGTACAAATCCATCGATTGGTTGTCCGATAACGGGGCGGTTTTGTGGACCTTGTGCATGCATTATTTACTCTCCGGCGACCCGGCCTATTTGAAGACGACCTTGGATGCCATTGTCAAAAGTTGCGAATGGATCAAGACGGCCCGGGCACTGAAGGGGCACGGCGGATACGAGAAGGTTTTGCCGCCGGCGGTTGCGACGGATGCCTGCACCAAGATCCAGGCGATCTGGAGTATCGGTTGGAATTACAAAGGCTTGATAGCCGCCGTGCGGATTCTCAAGGAGATCGGGCATCCCCGCGCCGGCGAATTCGAGGAAGAGGCGAAAGCCTATCGCTCCGATTTCCTGGAAGCCTTGCGGCACAAATGCAAATCCATGCCGACTTGGAAAGACGCTCGCGGTAAGTCCCGGCGCTTTGTTCCCACCGCCCTGGCCGGGGATGCCAAGGAGGAATCCCGGCATGCCTTCTATTTGGATGGCGGCCCGCTCTTTCTGGTCTTTGCCGGCCTGTTGAAAGCGAATGATCCGCTGATGAAGGATGCGCTGGCCTGGTTCCGGGAAGGACCCCAGCGGGCGTACAATCGGTATGACTCCAATTGCTGGCAGGCGCCTGTTTTGAATCACGAAATGTCGAGTTGTGAGCCCTGTTATTCCTGGAATGTCTTCCATTCCTGGCAGAGCGGGGATCGTGTGAAATTCCTGGAAGGGATGTACAGCTTGTTTGCCGGATCGATGTCGCGCAAGACCTGGATTTCGTGTGAAACGCGGGGGGGGATTACCGGTAATGTCTTTTCCGCGCCGCTGGCCATTTACATGGCTCGCCTGGCGATGATTGACGACCAGATCAAACCGGATGAATTGCATTTGCTGCGTTTGATGCCGGATGCGTGGTTGCGCCCCAAGGCTCGTTGCGAATTCGACGCACTTCCCACGGAATATGGGCCGGTGACCCTCCACACCGCAATGGATGTGAAAGGGACTACATTGTCGGTTACTTTCAAGCCGCAGTTTAGAAGGACGCCGAAAAACGTCATCTTGCATGTGAACCCGGGAATCAAAGGTCTCGTGGTCAACGGCCGGAAACAGCCTGTCAAAAAGGCGGGTGAAATCATTCTGGCGGGGTAGTGCCTCAATCATCCGGAACTGCGACAAAAATAAGGAGCCACTTGCTAACCCCCACAATGATGTAATAGAAGAACTGCAGGAGGAGATCTCAAACATGGACCGCTATATCGCCATAGACAACGTCTGCGCCTGGCCGAACCTCACGCTGTTGCGTGACGGCTCTATCATCGCCACGGTATTCAATCAACCCTGTCACGGTTTCTGGGAGGGCGATGTTGAGTGTTGGGGGAGTGAGGATCAGGGCCGGACGTGGAAGCTTCGCGGCACACCGGCGAAGCATGAACCCACCACCAATCGCATGAATGTTTCAGCCGGTCTGAATCGCAAGGGCGATCTGATTGTGCTCGCCTCCGGTTGGTCGAAACGTTTGCCGATAGGGCAGCCACACAACCATGAAGGGGCCGTCGTGCTCCAGCCGTGGGCCAGCCGTTCATCGGATGGTGGACGAACCTGGGAGGTGTTCAAGTCTTTCCCGGTCGCGCCCGAAGCGGATATGACCGAGATCGCTCCTTTTGGCGATATTCTCCCCGCCGCGGACGGTTCGCTTTGCACCGTAGGTTATGCCGGGGGTCTGGGAAAACGCGAGGAGACCTATAACTCCGCCTATTTCTTCCGCAGTCGCGATGATGGACGAATCTGGGGCGAAGGCGTCTTCATTGGCAAAGGTAATTACAATGAAACCACGCCGTTGCATCTGGGCGGCGGACGCTGGCTGGCAGCCGCCCGAACATTAGACCAGCAGGGCCAACTCCACCTCTTCACCTCACAGGACGATGGTCATACCTGGGCTTTTTCGCACCCCGTTTCTCTGGCGGCCCAACATCCGGCGGGTCTATTGCGCCTGGCCGATGGTCGTATCCTGCTGACGTATGGCAATCGCTGCAAGGGCCATTATGGCATCGATGTGCGGATCAGCGACAATGAGGGCAAAACCTGGTACGCCCCCTGTCAGGTGGTGGATGTGAAATCGCACGATTTGGGTTATCCCAGCACCGTGCAGTTGGCAGACGGCAAGATGGTAACCGCCTACTATTGCGGCGGAACCGCCTATCACGCCCGCTACCACATGGGCGTTGCGGTCTGGGAACTGAAGGAGTTCTTCGCGTAGGAAGGGACGTAAAATGGGGCAGACTTCCAAGGACGGCGAGCGGGACGCGGCGGCGCCGGCGCAGTTGCGTCATGTCCTGGCCATCCCGCACTTGCAACCGCGCGGTGTGGAGGTGAAGCTATTCTTCGCCGGCGTCGAGCCGGCAACGGGTACGGCGGTCGAATTGGCCGGCGATCGGGATCGCGTGACGTGCGGGTGGGGCGGACGACTGTTCCTGCCCATGCCGGATGCCGCGCTCTGGTCCCCCGAGGCGCCGAATCTGCACGGGCTGACCGTCAACGTCGGCAACGAGACGCGGCGAATCCGTTTCGGGCTGCGTCGCGTCGAAGCCCTCGGCAGCAAGCTCCTGCTCAACGGCGAACCATTCTATGTCCGGGGCTTTGGTTGCGACGGCAACTCGCGCGGATGCCTGCGTCGGCAAGTTCAGACCCCGCCGGGCTTCCGCAACTACGTTACCTGCGCCAAGCAGTTCGGCTTCAATGTCATGCGTTCCCACTGCGGGGGCAACGATCGCCCGGAGGGTTTCCTGGACGCGTGCGACGAACTGGGGCTGTTCATTTGGCCCGAGCTCGATTTTGATCCCGACGGGGACGGGTCGATCCTCTGGTCCATACTGCGGCGCTACCTGGCATCGTCCCGGTGCGATCCCAGCCCGCGGATGACGGTCGAGGAACTCGCGCGTTACCGCGATCGCATGCTGCGGGAACCGCAGCCCGCTCCGCGCCCGTCCGCGGAGAGCTACTGGGACATCATCTTCTATCGGGACGACGAGGTCAACGGGCGCGACCGCTTCGCGGATGGCGGCGAGAGCGCGCCGTGGGTGAGTGCCCCCTGGGGCGACCGATGAAAAGAACAGCCCCAAGGCCAACCTCAAAGGAGGAAATGGTATGAGATCGGGTGACGCCGAGACGGCGGAAGGCTTCGAGAGCGTGCAATCCCTCGCCGGCCCCTGGCGAATCCGCATGGATACCCAGGGCGCGGGCATTCCCGAAGCGAACGCCGAGCTTGCCTGCACGTGGTTTCCGGACATCGGCGCGCATCCCACCGTCGAGCGCCGCGTCGGTGTCTGCACGCCCGTCGGATGGAAAGACCACATCCTGCGCTTCAACGTGCGCAACGACGGCTCGATCGGCCCGAACACGGGGACGCAGGCGCTCGATTACAGCGCGGGGACAAATCCCGAACACGACGGCAGACGGCTCTGGATAGAGCCCTCGCGTGACGGGGCGTTTTCGTGCGAGCCCCCGCCGTGCGCCGACAGGCAGGGCTGGCACGAGGGTCCGGCGCCGGTGTTGTGGACCGAGTGGGAGCGGGAGGGCTGTCGGTTCCGCAGCGACGTCATGGCGCACCAACAGGGAGGCCAGGCGGCGGTCACGGGCCGGGAACCGCTCTTTGCCTGGGTGCGGCTGAGCCTCCGGGGCGCCCCCCGGGAAGCGGGGCTGGGGTTTGCGTTGGGCGCCCGGTTCGTCGGAACGTCCGAAAATGTATCCGCACGCGACCTGCCGGCGGAAGGCTGGCAGTTGGCCGACGAGCGCGGGCGCGTGGTGCTGGGGATTCCGGGCGGGCAGCAGGCCCGCCTGCTGTTCAGGCATGAGCCGGAACAGGGCCGGTTCAGGATCTTCGTCCAGCCGACCGGCCCCGGGGGCACCGTTGATCTTCTCATGCCCGCGGCACCCGTGGATGCGGCTGTCTATGCGGACGAAGTCGCGCCGGGGCGGGACCGGGCCCTGGCGGAGACCCAGACATTCTGGTCCGAGACCGCGGCGGGGTCGGCGGCCGTCGTGGATACGCCGGAGCCGTTCGTGAACCGCGCGCTTGCGCAGAGCATCAAGTTCGTCGAGATGATGACCACGCGAGACCCGGCGACCGGGCTGCCGATCATGCTCTCCGGCGCGATCTGGTACCACGCCACCTACGCGGCGCCCGACTGCCTGCGCCGGGTCTGGCTCCTGGAACAGCTCGGCCAGTTCGAGATGAGCGAGAAATACCTGCGCATCTACCAGCAGGAGCAGGGAACGCGCAGTCCCTATGGGGATCGGTATCCGCAACACTCCGGCTACCTGGCCGATCCGATCTATGCGAGCACCACCGCGCCCTGGATCACCTCGCATGGGGCCATCCTCTACAACATCGCCGCGCATGCCCTGCTGCGCGGCGCCCCGGCGTTCGTTCAGCGCTACCTCGCGACAGTGATCAGGGCTTGCGAATTCATCCGGGACTCGCGCGCTTTCCGGCACGACGGCCTGCCGGGGCTGCTGCCCCCGGCCCGGAGCACGGACTTCGATCCCGGCGTGCAGGACGCCTTCTCGAACGGACTCAACTACAAGGGCCTCGTCACGGCGGCGCGCCTGCTGCGCCGGATCGGCCACCCCCGGTCGGAGGAGTTCGCCCGCGAAGCCGAGGCTTACCGGACCGCGATCGTGGCCGCGCTGCGCGCCGCCACGGCGAGCCTGCCCTCGTGGACGGATGCCGACGGACGCGAACAGCCGACCGTGCCCAACATCTTCTATCCCGAGGCCAAGCGCCAGGACCGCTTCCTCGATACGGCCGCGCATCTGCTGGTCTTCGCGGAGGTGCTGCCGGCGGACGACCCGCTCATGCAGGCGTCGGTGGCCATGTACCGGGCGGGCGGGCCGGGCGGAACCTATCGCCCCCATTCATGCGCCAACCTCTACGACCACGAGGTGTGCGTCTCCGAGCCGTGCTACTCGTGGAACCTGTTCTCTTCCCATGCGCTCGGCGACCGGGCGCGCTTTCTCGAGGGGCTCTACGGCATGCTGGCCTGCGGCGTCTCGCGCGACACGCACATCTCGTCCGAGGGCCAGATTTGCGGCTGGATCAACGACAACCTCTTCACGATCTCCACCGTCGCACACATGGTCCGCCTGTGCGTCGTGGACGATCAGTACCGGCCGGACGAGCTGCACCTGCTGCGGCTGGTTCCGCTCGCCTGGCTCACGCCCGGCGCGCGATGCCGGTTCGAGAAGATCCCCACCGAATTCGGCCCCGCGACCCTGTTGACGGCGATGAGTGCCGACGGCAAGACGCTGGACGTCACGTACAAGCCCTCCTTCCGGTTTCCGCCGAAGAAGGCCGTCTTGCACGCACCGCCGGTGCCGGGGCTGAAATGGATCCGGATCAACGGCGAGCGGCAGCCCGCCAAGGGAGCGATTGCGCTATTGGCGCCTTGAACCCGAATCCAGGTCGTTAGGGACACGTTAATAGTAACTTATCCGGCTCCGCCGGGGGCGCATTCAGATTGCCCATCGACGAACCGAGTGCAGCCCAAAAGAAACTTCTTTTTTTCGGTTGCGTTTCAGGGGGGGGTAGACTATGAGTTGTGTTGCTTGGAAATGGACGCCCAGCCTGCTGGCCCTTGCCTTGTTCTGGAC
>CAZCDO010000047.1:0-22885 GCA_964497135.1 uncultured Verrucomicrobiota bacterium | reverse complement strand
CGGAATTCCACCTCGCGAAAATCCGGCCACATCACTCCGGCCACATAGAGTTCCGTGTAGGACAACTGCCAGAGCAAAAAATTACTGATCCGCATTTCGCCGCTCGTCCGGATCATCAGGTCCGGATCAGGAATATCGGGGGCATACAAATGCGCGGCCACGGTTCGCTCATCGATGGTATCCGGATCGATCAGGCCCGCCTTGACCTTCCGTCCGATCTCACGCGCCGCCTGGGCAATTTCCGTCCGACCTCCATAACTTAAAGCCAGAACCAACTGTCCCCCGGTATAAGCGGCCGTCGCGGCTTCCACCCGTTTCAACTCGGCTTGCACCGCCGCCGGCAAATCCGACAGCCGGCCGATCGCCCGCAAGCGCACCTGGTGTTCGTGTAATTCCGACTCCCGGCTCTTGAGAAACCGGACCAGGAGGCGCATCAGACCCTCGATTTCAGCCTTGGGCCGGACCCAATTTTCGACGCTGAACGCATACAACGTCAGGTACTCGACCCCCCATTCCCGGCAACAGCGCAAGGCCACCCGCACGGATTCAGCGCCGGCCTCGTGGCCTTTGAGACGCGACCACCCCTTCTGCCGCGCCCAGCGCCCATTGCCGTCCATGATGATGGCCACATGGCGGGGAACCGCGAACCCGAAAACCCCGTTTTTTTTCCCATCCGTGGCGTCCATCTCGGTCGATCCTCCTGTTTACCACCCGGCCTGATGGGGGGCAAAATCACAGCGGGCCGGAACCCAACTCAGAGCGTCAGACGGAACGTGCTGTCCCGGCGCGGCCCCACCGAAACAATGCCGGCGGGGACCCCGGTGATGGCGCACAGCCGGTCGATGTAGGCCCGGGCGCGGACCGGCAGGTCCTCATACCGGTTGATATCGCTGGTCTTGGAGTTCCAGCCCTCAAAATCCTCATACACCGGCTGGCAGGCGGCCAGCAGACGGATATCGGCGGGCACCGTCTCATAGCGGCGGCCCTTCGCTTCATAAGCCGTACAAATCCGGATGGTCTTGACCTGATCGAGCACATCGAGTTTGGTCAGCGCCCAGCAATCAATGCCATTGACCATCGCCGCATAGCGGGCCACCACGGCATCGAACCAGCCACAACGCCGCGGCCGGCCGGTCGTCGCTCCGAATTCGCGGCCCTGCTGGCGGATGAACTCGCCAGTCGCATCGTCTAATTCGGTGGGAAAAGGCCCCTCCCCGACCCGGGTGGTGTAGGCCTTGATCACCCCGACCACGCGTTGGATCGCCTGCGGCGGAAGCCCGGTCCCGGTACAAGCGCCACCCGAGGTCGCATTCGACGACGTGACGTAGGGGTAGGTTCCGAAATCGATATCCAACATGGTGCCCTGTGCGCCTTCAAACAGGATGGTTTTTTTCGCCCGATAGGCCTGGTTCAACAGCATAATGGTATCGGTGATGTAAGGCTTCAAAAACGCCGCGGCATCGGCCAGTTGATTCACCAGAACAGCCGCATCGAGCGGCGGCGCACCCATGCCGGCCAGTTGACGATTCTTGTCCTCCAACCGCTGGGGGATTAAACGGCGATAGTCATCCGAAGCCAGGTCGCCCATTCGCAGGCCGATCCGCAGCATTTTATCGCTATAGGTCGGGCCAATGCCCCGTTTCGTGGTTCCAATTTTCTGATCGCCCTCGGCCTGTCCCTCGCGCGAGGCATCCACGGCCTGGTGATAGGCCAGCGCCAGGTGAGCGCGGTCGCTGACCCACAACCGGCCGGCCGTTTGCACTCCGCGTTTTTGCAGATCCCGGATCTCGGACACCAACGCGATCGGGTCGATCACCAACCCGTTGCCGATCACATTCACCTTGTCCGCATGCAAGATACCCGAGGGGACCAGATGCAAAACATATCGCTCGGCTCCGATTTCGATCGTATGCCCGGCGTTGCTACCCCCTTGGTAACGGACCACCACATCCGCTTCCCGGGACAATACGTCCACCACTTTACCTTTGCCTTCATCGCCCCATTGGGCACCAATCAATACGGTATTGGGCATAAAAAACTCTCCTGCCTTGAACTCCACCCACGAAACAGTACCGGCTTCGCCAAACAGCCTCATCAGGCGATTCGGCGGAAGGGGGATGTTAGCGAAGAGCGGAGCCGTTGGCAAGCCGGGGAAACAGAAAAATCGATAAGGTTGAGGCTCCTACTCACTTTCGAAGAAAAGGCCGGTCATCGGGGGCGACAGCCCCCTCGGATGCCCCACCCCGCGGTCAGAGGCCGTGTCACGGATCAACCGTTGGAGGAGCGGGCAACACCGTTCGGAACCCGACCGCGGAAGAGGCATAGCCCGGCCCATCGTAATCGCGAAAAGCAACCCGGCTGGTGTAAGGGACGGAGTTCCACCCCCCGCCGCGAAACACCCGGTAGAGACCGGTGGCCGATCCGACGGGATTCGTGTAGGCCGACCCCTCATAATAAAATTCGTCAAACCAATCCCAACACCACTCCGAGACATTCCCGACCATGTCATAAAGACCATATCCATTCGCGGAGAATGAACCGGCCGGACTGGTATAGGGCGCCCCGTTATTGGTATAGGCCGGATGATAGCCCTGCGTCGAGCTGATGTCGTAGGCATACAGGATACTGAAATAATTGGCCCACAGATGTTGAATCGTGTTCGTCTCGTACCAGGAAAAACGCATGCCAATCGCCCCACCCCGCGCCGCTTTTTCCCACTCCGCTTCGGTCGGCAATCGATACCCGCCCGCCGACCACTTGACATAAGGGCTGATCTGTCCGCTTCGATAAACCTGTGTCAATTCTTCATCCGTGTAGTAGGCCGGGACGCGCCCCTCCATCTGCGACCGCGCGTTGCACCACTTAACCGTATCGTACCAGTTGACCTGTTGAACGGGATGGGTGGACGCTTTGCCGGCGCCATTGGTGAATGAATACTCCCGGGAAAGGGCCCAGGTGTAAACCTCCTCCCACAGCGCTTGGGTGACTTCATACCGATCCATATAGAACGCACTCACGTAGACGGTATGCACGGGCAGTTCGGCCAGCCACCCCTCGTTCGTCTCCAAGCAGTTCCCCATATTAATGATGCCCGCCGGAATGAACACCCGGCCGGAGGGGCAATTCGGGTCCATAACCCGATTAGCCTGAAGCGTGGAGGTCGCCACATTCTGCACATAATCCCGCCAGTGGGGGGGAATTCCGGTGGTGATTTGCACGGTCACTGTGTCGGAAACAACGGTGTTCGACCACCCGAGGGCCCCCCCCTTATCCCAACGGGTAACGGCCGTAGGATGTGGCGCCCTCAACCGAAAAAATAAACGCTCCGCCCGGGACTCGGTACTCAAAAAAACAACCAGAATCCAGAGGCCCATCAAAACCCGCAACCTTTGCTCTGTTTTTTGACTTTTCATAATGTGTCCCTGACCTGACTTTAAATAATGGTCCACCGTAATTCCAGAGTCAAGAACCAATGGCGATGGAGCAGCCCTTGGGGCGCATCTGCGATTCGGTGCACTTCGTAACCGGCTCCCAAGTAGGCATTCTTGCCTGACACGCCCCCGCCCCCCCGGAGTCGGGCAGGAATGCCCGACTTACTTGGGTTCACGCGGTCACTGCACCGAATCGCAGATGCGCCCCGTTAGACGTTTTCGCCAAAATCCGAATTGACAAAACGACCCTGACTCTGTATTTTCCAAAGCACTTCGGCGGACATCACCCGCCGCCCGTCCGTGTCGGACTGCGAGCTGGGAAAATCCCGGCTGCAGAAAAATTTCCGTCCGGCTGAATCGTAAGGAGCCCTTCATGCCGAATCTCAATCCGTTGGCCGAATCACTCAATCGCGAACTCTCCGCCACCCCCCCCCTCCTCGATCTGTTTTCCCGTCGCGGCCGGGCCATCTACTTCCCCTCCAAAGGCATCCTCGGACAAAGCGCGGAAGCCAAAGGCGCCCGCATCAACGCCACCATCGGCACGGCTTTCGAAGAGGATGGATCGCCCCTCGCACTCGAATGCCTGGAGGAAACCCTCAACCTGCCCTCTCAATCCTTTCTCTACGCTCCCAGTTTCGGCGCCCCGAAACTCCGCGACGAGTGGGCCAAATGGATGACGATTAAAAATCCCGGACTCCGCGGCAAGCCGTTCAGCAAACCGGTCGTCACTGCCGCCCTGACCCACGGCCTCTCGGTCGCCGGCTACCTCTTCCTCGACGAAGGCGACGAGGTCATTCTGGCCGATCTTTTCTGGGACAATTACGAACTGGTCCTGGCCGAAGCCTATGGCGCAAAACTCAAATTTCACAACACGTTTCTCCGTGGCGGCTACGATGTCGAATCTTTCCGCACCACCCTCTCGGCCGGCCCCGTCGGGAAAAAAGTGGTCCTGCTCAATTTCCCCAACAACCCGACCGGTTACACGGTGACCGAACGCGAAGCCGATGAGCTCTGCCGCGTTTTACTGGAGTCCGCCCAGGCGGGCAACCGGCTCGTCGTACTGATTGATGATGCCTATTTCGGCCTGGTTTACGAAGCCGGGGTCATTCGGGAATCCCTCTTCAGCCGGCTGGCGGATCTCCATTCCAACCTCCTGGCCGTCAAATTGGATGGCCCCACCAAGGAAGACTATGTGTGGGGATTCCGGGTCGGCTTCCTCACTTTCGCCTGCCGGGGGGCCACGCCCGCCCAACTCACGGCACTCGAAAACAAGGCCGCCGGCGCCGTCCGGGGCTCGATTTCCAATGCCCCCAGCATCTCCCAGGAAATCCTGTTGAAGGGATACACCCACCCGGATTACGCCCCTCAAAAGGCCCGGAAATTCGAAGTCCTCCAGAAACGTTACCGGAAAATCGGCGAGATCCTCGCCTCCCACCCCGAGTATGCCCGGTCCTTCACCGCCCTGCCCTTCAATTCCGGCTACTTCATGTGCGTCAAACCCCTGGGCGTCGAGCCCGAAGCGGTCCGCCGGGAATTGCTTGCCCGATATGGCACCGGAGTCATCGTTCTCTCGGGACTCATCCGGCTCGCATTTTCGTCGGTCCCCCTCGATGCGCTGGAAACCCTTTTTGCCAATGTCCACTCGGCCATCCAAGCTCTCCTGAAGCAACCTTGATGGGCTTCGGGGGGTGGCCACCCGATAATACCCGCGATGAAAGCTCTCATTCAACGCGTCACCGAGGCGACGGTCACCGTGGACGACACCCTCGTCGGCCAGATCGGGCACGGGTATGTGGTTTTCCTCGGCGTGACCCATTCTGATGCGGACGACCAAGCGACCACGCTGGCCGCGCGAACCCTCGCGTTGCGTATCTTTCCCGACGGACAGGACCGCATGAACCATTCGATTGTCGACACCGGCGGAGCCATCCTGGTCATCTCGCAATTCACCCTGTATGCCGATACCCGGAAGGGCAACCGGCCCAGTTTCATTGAGGCCGCGCCGCCCGACCAGGCCTCCGCCCTCTATGCCCGGTATGTGGATCAGCTCCGACTGGCCCTCGGCCCCGAGCGGGTCGCCACGGGCACTTTCCGCGCCCGCATGCGGGTCGCCCTCGTCAACGATGGCCCCGTAACGATCGAAATCTCCGCATAATTTCAAGTGGCCGCCACTTGAAAATACTGTATGATGCCAGCCATACAGGGACTCTCGGGAGATCCCACAACCGGCGGAGTGCATATGAAATTTTCTTATCAGGGTATCTGGCGCTATACGTGGCAAATGGTGGCCCTGCTGGTCATTGCATCCTTTGCCGCCCATTCGACCCTTTCCTTTCTCGAAGATCAAATAGCCAATCCTTCCGCGGATGGCCGGATTCTCCCCTTTGGACCCCTCTGGGTCTTTTGGGCCATGGTGATCGGGTTCATGTTCCTCCTCGGCGGGCTG
This sequence comes from uncultured Verrucomicrobiota bacterium, assembly GCA_964497135.1. GTDB lineage: Bacteria > Verrucomicrobiota > Kiritimatiellia > CAIKKV01 > CAIJXV01 > CAIJXV01. The sequence continues at coordinate 17,008 of CAZCDO010000047.1, read as the reverse complement.
TGCCTTTGGACCCTCCAATTCGCCACCGAAAGCGAAAGCCTGCGGCGCGTGGGCAACCTCGTCGATGCCATGAAAATGATCAAGGATGCCCTGATCAGCCTGGACACCAAGGGCCGCATCACCGGGTCCAACCCAACGGCCGCAGCGCTCGCTCTCGTCCCCCCGCGCAAGGGAATCCCTTTGCGCGACGTCTTTCCCTGTCTGACGGAAAGTGATCTATCCCTGCTCCTCGATCCGCAGGAACCCAATGAAGTCGAACGCCTGCTGATCAAGGATAACGCCTCCCACACCCTCCGTTTCCGCTCCCAGCCCTCCGAAGGCATGACCCTCCTGCTCGTGAGCGATGTCACCCAGATGCAGGTCCGCGAAAAACGCCGGCAGCAACTGGCCGGATGGCATTTGATCGGCCGGATTGCCCGCGGGGTCGCACACGATTTCAACAACATACTCTGCGTGATCTCCGGGCATGTCTCCCTCCTGTCCCGCCTGCGCTCCGCGTCCCCCGATATGCACGAGTCGCTCCAGGCCATCCGTCAGGAATCCGAATTGGGCGCGACTTTGGCCGCCAAGTTGATCAACTTAAGCAGTCTCGCGGCGGAAGGACAACCCACCCTTCAACCCGATGAGCATATCCGTCAGGCCGTTAAATTACTCGCCCCCAGCCTGCCCCCCGGCTGTAAGATTGATACCCAGATAGCCACCGATCTCCCCCCCATTGCCCTCTCGGGAATGCAATTGGAGCAAGTCACCTTAAACCTCGGCCTGCTGGTCTCCGATGCCATGGAAAAACCCGGGTGCCTGCGAATCACTCTCTCCCGGCCGGGGGGCGATCATCTCATCCATGTCGGCGACCAATACGCCGCCGTTCTGCTCGTTTCCGCCGACTCCCTTCCCGCCGGCCCCACGGTATCCGTCCGGATCAATCCGGAATCCGAAGAAAACGAAGGCCTGGTTCAATCGGTGGTGCAATCCATGTTGGAAAGCACCGGCGGGGCCCTCCATGTCCTCAAAGGAACCGATGGCTCGCGGATTTATCGCGCCGCCATCCCTTTCGGGGCCGCCCGACGAACCTTCGACCGGAAGGATGGTCTCGACCAGTGCCGCAATTTACTCACGGACCGGCGCATCCTCTCCGCCGGATCACCCGCGCATCATCTCAATATCAGCCCCTTACTGTCCCTCATGGGCGCTCAAGTCATCCGCGATCCCGATATGGTGTCAGTACTGGGCCATATCGAGACCGATCCCCATCTCGACATTCTGCTGATCGAGCAGGACCTGCTCGGGCCCCAGGCCGAAGGACTTCTGCGGGCCATCGGGAAATTATGCCCCCATGCGGGAATCGTTGTCCTCGGAGACCCGCCCAGTCAACCCCTTACCCAACCCATTCCGCAACTGATCTTCGCCTCGCCGGACCTCCCCGCCGCGCAGTTGGGCAAGGTTCTCGTCGCCGCCCGGGGCCGGGTCGAACTGCCGGTCATTCAGACCCGATCATGAGCCGTCCTCCCATCCGCCATTTGATCTGGGACTGGAATGGCACCCTCCTCGACGATGTCGCCGCCTGTGTCGCCGCGTTGAATGTTCTCCTTCACCGGAAGCAATTGCCCCGAATCCGTCTCCCCCGCTACCGCGCCGTATTCGGGTTCCCCGTCCGCCACTACTACGAAACCCTCGGCTTCCAATTGACCCCTGACGAATGGCGCCAAACCGCCGCCGAATATCACCGCCTTTACCTTCAAACCGCGTCCACGGCCCCCCTGCGCCCCGGCGTCCGGGCCACTCTCCATCGGCTCGCCAACCTGAACATTCCCTCAGCCGTCCTCTCCGCCTCCGAAATCGGCATCCTGCGCGTCATGATCGCGGCACGTCAATTGGAGGGACAGTTCGCGCAGGTCGCCGGCCTGCCGAATCGCTTTGCACACTCCAAACTCGATGCCGGCCGGGCCCTCCTTAAAAAAATCCCCGTCCCGCCCGAAGAAATCCTCCTGATCGGCGATACCGACCACGATTATGAAGTCGCCCGTGCGCTCCGATGCCGATGTGTCCTGCTCACCGGCGGGCACCAGTCGGCGGTTCGTCTGCGTGCCTGCGGCTGTCCAGTCATCCCGGATGTCCGCCGTCTCCCCGCGATTTTGGGAGCCCCCCGCGCATAGACACGAACCGGAATTTACACTACTATAAACATTCGTCATTCACTCAGGAGACCGGATCATGGACCTATTTACTGCCATCGAACAACGCCACTCCTATCGGGGTGGCTTTACCACCGATCCCATTCCCCGGGACCATCTGTGCCGGATTGTCCAAGCCGGGCTTCAGGCCCCCTCGGGCTGCAATGCCCAAACGACGTCTTTCGTTATCATTGACGATCCCGTACGAATCGCCGAAATCGCCGTCCTCCTGGATCGCAAGCCGGTCCGTGAGGCGCGGGCCCTCATCGTTTGCATCGCCGAACACCGGGCCGTTTATAACAGCTTGTCCTTCGCCGTCGAAGATTGTGCGGCCGCCGTGGAAAACATGCTCCTGGCCATCACCGCTCTGGGCTATGCCTCGGTTTGGCTCGATGGCGTTTTGCGGGTCAACGATCACTCCCGGAAAATCGGACGGATTTTGGGTGTGCCCGAAACCCGCGAAGTCCGAATCCTCCTCCCGGTGGGACGCCCCTCCGAAGCGATGACTCTGAAAGAAAAACTGCCCTTTGAAAAAAGGGCCTGGTTCAATCACTATGAATCCCCTGCCTGACAAAAACTCAACACGGCCATCCGAGCCCCCTCCGGCCGATATCACGGTTTCCCGGATCGCGCTGCGTTGGGGTGCGGGCCCCGCACTGGCTTTCGGATTCGGGATCTACGCCCTTCAACCGCGCCTGTTTGAAATTGCCCTGGGTTGGGGCGGAATCCGCACTCTGCTTTTAGTCGCCGCCTGTAGCGGCATTCAATTCGGATGTGCGCTACTGCTCCCGCCCACGGTCCGCAAAATTCTGGGAGGACTCGGCTGGTTTGTGGCGACCGCCGCACTGGTCTTCCTGGTCTTCACCTACTATTGACGCAAAGCCTTTAGGCAAAAAAGATATTCCGCCGCAAGGCTCTCAGCCAGAGGTAAGGCCCGCAGGGACGCCGGCAGAACTGAATAGGTGTAGGTCTCTATCTCCCAATGCGAAATCGCGGTGCTCTTCAACTCCCGCCAAAAATCGGCGTCCAGGGTATCCCGGGTGGTCCCCCATCCCCGTCCATCGCCCGCCCAATGCAAGGGGACATGGAAATGAATCCGCCACTCGTCCGTCGGCGGTTGATGGGCCGCCGCTTGCAAGGCTTCCGGCAAATCGGGATAGGCCCTTTTAATCAGGCCATCCCGACCCTCCCGGACCTGGTGCAAATACACCTCATCCTTAAATGCCGCCAATCGGCCGGATAGGTCGGGCCCCGGCTCCACCCGCAGCGCGGCGCTTAATTGCACCTTCGAAATCCCGATCCCCGCCTTGACCAGGCGGCGGATCGCCTCGGCCGGCGATTCGAACTGAACCGCAAAATGACAGGTGTCCACACAATATCCCACATGTCGCCGCAACATTTCTTCAGACGCCGTCAACCCCAACCCCGTCCGCTCTCGTATCCGGGCGACCCCTTGAGGAATCAAAAAATCCTGAAAAAATTGCACGGCGTCCAGCGTCGTGTCGATCCAACAATCGGGTTCGGGTTCCAATCCCAGTTGAATCCCTTTCCCCGTCCGCGCCCGTAGGGCCGCCAACTCCACCGCGCAATCCGCCAGATGACGGACGACGCCCGCCAGTTCGCCATCGGATCCGATCGCGGCGCGATAGGCCACGGGCACGGTGCTGATGCTCCCCTCCACGCCCTCGGGAAGCAGGTGCGCCAGAAAATGGGCCAGCCGGATCGTATAATCCCGCCGCAGGGGAGAACGCCAATCGGGTTCATACACCGACGTTTTGACCGGCGCATCGTGAAAGTGACCATAGGGAAATCCGTTGAGGGTAAAGACATAGAGGGATTCGGCCGCCATAACCGCCCGTAATTTTTCCCAGCCGCCCGTCTCCTCAGCCTCCCTCAAAGCCCGATGGCCTAATCGTAGCCCCAACCCGAAGGGTTGGGAACACCCCACCAGATCCCGAACCCGCGGAGGATAAGTCCGCACCGCATTCACCACATCGGCAAAGCTTTCGCCGGAATGAATATTCAAACAATAGGTTAAATGTCGTCCTTCGAAAAGCATGCGATTTCACCCCGTTCCCGCTCAATCGTTGCGGTGAGGATATTAAGCCCGGCATTAAAAAGCAAGGGGGGATCCGGGGCACTCGCATACAGATCGATGCTTCGCCTCTTTTCACAATTTTCGTGTGTCCCCGATCGGAAAACTGTATATAAAGAACCTGACCACCACCACGAAAGGGAACCTGCACATGCAAACCTCCGTTAGTCGTTCCATTTCCTATACGCTCCCCTGGGATGATGCGCCCATTGATCTGTCCTTCCTCTTCGCCGATGAGAAACCCGCTGGACGGCATGGCTTTCTTCAGGTCCGCAAAGGTCAGTTCGTCTTCGAGGATGGTGCCCCCGGCCGCTTTTGGGGAACCAACTTTAACAGCGCCGCCAATTTCCCCCCCCATTCCCACAGCGAAAAAGTCGCCCGCCGATTGGCCAAGTTCGGCATAAATATCGTCCGGTTCCATCAAATGGACGGCGAATGGTCCACGCCCAATATCTTCCAATTTTCCAAAGGACCCCGCCTCGAGAATACCCGCAAACTCGACCCCCTCAGTATGGATCGCCTCGATTATCTGGTCTTTTGCCTGAAACAGGAGGGCATCTATGTCTATATGGACCTGCTGACCTATCGAAAATTCCGCAGTGGCGATGGAGTCCCGGCCGCCGAGAACCTCCCGCCTTCCGCCCGTCCCTACACCAATTTCGACCCGCACCTGATTGAACTCCAGAAAGAGTTCAACACCCAGCTCTGGACCCATGTGAATCCCTATACCGGACTGGCCTATAAGGATGACCCGGCCGTGGCCTTGAGCGAAATCGCCAACGAGAATGAAATCTTTGCCCAAGGTTTTATGCGTAACATGGTCGAACCTTATCGGACTCAACTGGAAGACCGCTACATCACCTGGGCTAAAAGCAAAGGCCTCCCCCCAGTCCATACACCCGTCGATCTCTCCACCGGCGATCCGACGCTCCTGTCCTTCTTGTCTGAAATTCAGAAATCCTATTATTCAGAAATGACGGCCCATATGCGGGCACTGGGTGTACGAATTCCCATCACCGGCACCAACTGGGTTGCCGGTGGCGCCCCCTCCCTGGAATCGCATCGGGATTTGGAATTCACCGACAGCCACACCTACTGGTACGATTGGACCTGGCGCGTGACCGAAAAGAAATTGAACAACCGCAGCATGCTCGGCGAACGCGATGCCTGGTTCCGTAGCCTGACCTTCTTCCGTCTTTTAGACAAGCCCTTCTTCGTCTCGGAGTGGGATGATCCCTGGCCCAACGAATGGCGTGCTGAGAGTTCGCTCTATCTTGCGGCTGTAGCCGGTTTGCAGGGCTGGGCCGGCGCCACCATCCATACCTACCGCTACGATTGCCGGGAGAATGTGGATATGATCGCCGCGCCCATCACCTCCGATGCCCTCTCCGGCGTGCCTTACCGCAGTGGAGTCTTTGACACGTTCAATGACCCGGCCAAGTTCGGTCTCTTCTATCATGCGGCCCTGATGATCCGCCGGGGCGATGTGCGCGAGTCCGCAAAAGCAACGGAAATTGCCCTGCCCGCCCTGCGATTTCCCGTCGACCCCGCCCATCCGGAGCGAAGCCTCATCAATGCCTATGATGTCAAGGCCCTCGTCGGTGCCGCCGAAACCTGCAAAGTCGCCATGCGCCTCCCGGATGCCCCAGCCGGTGCAGCCCGCCAGGTGCCGATGGATTCGGATATTGTTCCCGCCGAATCCCGCGAATTTCGCTCCGATACCGGCGAACTCTATCGCAACCTGGATAAACGCTATGGCACCATCGACACGCCCCGGACCCAGGTCGCCTACGGATTTCTGGGGGCTGCCGGCGAAATCGTCCTCCAGGACCTCAAAATCAAGGCCCTCACGGATTTCGGGGTCATTGCCCTCAGTTCACTCAGCAACGAGGATATTGACTCCGCGGATAACCTGCTCCTGACGGCGGTCGGCCGCGCGGACAATACCGGCGCCGAATATAATGCCGATCACACCCTCCAGCTCAAGCTGGGGCACGGACCGGTTCAGGCCGAAGTCATCGAAGCCGAGATCGAAATTAAAACTTCCGTGACCGGCTTTAAAATTTGGGCGGTCAACCCCGCCGGATCGCTGATTGGCCAGGTTCCGGAAACGCTCAAGGACGGCGTGTTGCGCTTTACCCTGGGCGGCCCCTTCCCCTCAATCTATTATCTTATTCAGAAGCAGTAAGGTTCAACTATCCGCTTAGATTAATCGGCGGAATCCGGTGTGTGCCACGGGACCCTTGAGCCGCGACGTAACACTCTCGGTCGTCAGGGCCTCTTCGAGCACCCCAAACACCGCATCAACCGTGTCCAGGTAGCGATCGGCCAGGGAATCGGTATGCGCCAGCGTCACGTATAACGACAACCCCGCGAGGAAACCGCGATCCAGCATTTCCTGGACATACAAGGTCTTGAGTTCGTTCGCCAACGGATGCTCGAACGCAAAATGGGCCAGCGCACCATAGCCATCGTCCACTTTGACCGGCAGACGATGGGCTACAGCCCGGTCACGCCATCCGGCCTGAACCCTCCGCCCAATTCGTTCACAGTGGGCCGGGACATCGATCCGCTTCATCTTTTCAAGGGTTGCAATCGCTGCTGCGGGGCCGATGCTTTCCGTCCAGTAGGTGCTGCTGATGAATGAAGTATTCGCCCCTTCCATAGCGTTTTTTGTGCCGATGATCGCCGCCATGGGATGACCATTTCCCATGGTTTTGGCAAAGACCGCCATGTCCGGGGCCACGTTGAAACGCAGATGCGCCCCGCCGCACACCAACCGCCAACCGATCGTGATCTCGTCGATGATCCATAGGGCGCCGACCCGGTGAGCCTCATTCCGAACGAATTCCAAGAAGCCGGGGGACGGATCATGATACCGGCAGGGCTCCATCACCACTGCCGCCAGGCGCGAACCGTGTTCATCGACTATCCGCCGGAGCGCTTCGCGGTCGTTGTAGGCAAACGTGAACGCCGTTCCGCGCAACTCCCGCGGCACGCCGAGCGGATTCAATCCCGGGAGCAGATGCCCACGCAAAGAGTCGCCTTCACCCAGGTTGGCCGCCAGATACCAGTCCTGCCACCCATGGTAACCGCAAATGGCGACGACCGACCGGTCGGTCGTCGCGCGGGCGATCCGCACCGCGACCGCCATGCTCTCGCCCCCCGAGCGCGCATAACGCACCTGCTCGGCCCACGGGTGTAGGTCACACAAAACATCCTGTAATCGCACCTCGTCCGGCGAGTTGAGCGTACTGAAACTCCCGAGGTTGAGCCGCCGCCGAACGGCGCGGGTGACATCGGGATCGCGAAAGCCCAACAGACAAGCCCCAATTCCATGAGTTGAAAAGTCGTAATAGTGGCGCCCATCGAGATCCCAAACCTCACACCCTTTCGCTTCCCGGAAATAAGCCGGCCACTGATCCGGGGCAAACATCTCCGGACGTTTGCTCAGGAGTTGCGTTCCACCGGGTATCACGCGCCGGGCCTGTCGATACAAGGCCTGCGTCTGGTTCTCGCGGACAGTCGCCAACCCCAACAGCCGGACTGCATTATCATGAAATATATCCGTTAGATCATTCGCATCCAGGCCGACGGCATCCGCCGCCTCGAATAAGGCGCGCACCGATTCCAGGATCACCGGTACCGGCTGCCCAAAGAAGGCGGTATCGTTCCATTGCACCTGATCGGTTGTAATCCAGGCAAACCCGTTGCCCACCGTGACACACCGGCCTCGTTGTTGCGAAACCGGAAAATCGGAGCCCCACATCAAACGTCGCGGGCCGAAGGCTTCCAGGATGGCCGTAATCGCGGTCGCCTCGCACACGGCCGCCATGTCGAACCAGACATTCTGGAGTTCGGCCAGGCAGGCCAGACCCTTGACCGTGTTGGGCGCATGGAAACCCCGTGCCGCGTGGGCCAGCACCAACTGGGCTCGTGGATATTTTTCGCACAGGCGCCGGATGTCCGCCTGGTTGCCGGGATCGGCCAGTGCCCGGTCCCGCACCATATGCAATAAGATCAACAGGCCCTGTTCATCGGCCATTTTCCAGGCCCACTCGGGAATGAAATCGCCGATGGCCGACTGGAAGGTGGGTTGGTGTTCACTATAGATGTGATAGGGCTTGAACCCTTTGACCCGCGGATTCGCCAACAGCGCGGCCACTTGCTCCGGGTTGCTGTCGGGGCCAATGACGATCATTGCAAGATTCCCGGATCGTTCAGCCTCCTGGAGGACGAAGGTATTGATGGCTGACACATCCGTCCCTGCCGAGGGAAAAGGGGTAAACAAGGCGCCGGCCATCCGGCCTTCACCCAGAACAGACTCCATCGCCCGGGTCCATTCCGCAGCCCCGGCCGTATCGGGACCGGGTTCCAAAAAACCTGAAACGGTCTTAAAATCTCGCTTCCGGTAAAGATGTTCGTGAAAGCCCCAGATTTTAGCGGGCAACCGCGCACGCAACTCCTCCGCCATCGCACGATCCGTCTCCGTCATATGCCAGCCGGTCGGCAAGGTCGGATGGATTGCAGCCATGAGGGGGTCCCCTTGGATTATTCGGGAATTGACCACAAAAAGCGGTGATCAGCCAGGAATCGGTTAACCTGTTGAATGCTCTGTTCGGCCTTCCGATCAACCGATTCCAGGGTATTGAAAGCATTGTGGGGCGTCAAAATGACATTCGGCAAATCGCGCAGGGCCAGGATCGCAGCCACCGTTGGGTGGTCGCTCGGCTGGCCGGTCCGCAAGGCCACCGCCAACCGGCTCTCCTCATCGTAAACATCCAACCCCACTCCACCTAACCGGCCGTCCCGCAATAGACAAACCAAATCTGCAGGCGGCGACAACTCACCCCTCGCAATATTTACAAATAATAGCCCCGGCCGGGCTCCCTCAAACCGGGCATAATCGAAATAGTTACGATTATCGGGCGTTAGATTCATCGCGCAAACCACGATATCCGCCCTGCGAATTCCAGACTCAAAATCGACGTACTCCGCGAAAGCATGTTTGCGCACAGGGTCCACGGCCAAAACCCGCATCTCCAAACCCTGCCCGATCCGGATGATCTCCCCCCCAATGTGTCCCGCTCCCACCACCAGCAGGGTTTTATCCCGCAATTCACGGCCTGTCAGGTGGTCCCGGTGAAACGACTGAAACTGGCGGAGTTGCGCGGGCAAACGTCGCGCCAGCCCGGTCCACAACAACATCGCCTGCTCGGCCACTGCCCGATTACAATAAAGCGGTAAATATCCCAGGGCCAGTTCCCGATTGCCCGTCGCCACTCGATAAGCGGTCAAATGATCATACCCGGTGCTTCGCGATAAAATCGCCCGTATTTTGGGCGACCATTCGGGCGGGATCACCGATTGCGTTCGAATACTGATCAGGGATGACTCTGGTTCAACCCGACCATGTTCCTGAATGGTCGCGGCCGTAAATCCGGCCTGGATTCCGGCGGGCACGAATCGTCGCAAGGCTTCGGCTTCCTCCGCAAACGCCTCGTAAAAAAAAACATCCCAGGTCATTTCACGGGCTCCTCGAACGCAAAAACCGTAAACGTATACAGCTCGGTGTCCGGATCCTGCCAGGCCCGGGCTGGCAAGTGGGCCTTCTGCCGGCATAACTCATCCATGAAGTCTTCCTTGCTGCTGAAATGTTCCCACACCTGGGGCAGGAACAATCCCTGGTGACGCCCCCGCCGGACCAGCACCCCGTGAACACCGGACCGGATTACATCCGCGCTCGAAACCCGTTCCATCGGCGACAGGACGGAGATCTCGATTCGCAGGCCTGACAATTCATTGGCCGTTACGGGAGGAAACCGGTTATCCTCAACCGCCGCCGCCACGGCAAAATCCGTAACGGTCTCCAACAAGGACGCCCTCGCCTCAAGCACTCCAATACATCCCCTTAACTGTCCCCGCTGGGTGAGGGTCACGAAAACCGCCCCCGGCGCCAGCAATTCCGGATCCCGGGTCGTAAAGGTCTTTTTTTGACCCTGATCCAGATAATACGCAATAGACTCACGCGCCACGTTCAACAAAAAGGTCTGATTCGTGGCGCTCACCGCAAACGGTTTGGACGGAGTCTTCCCACTCTTGGCCGCGGGTTTTTCATTCCCCGGAGGGAGTTGGCCCGCTCCGGATTTCAGAAACACCGCCGCCCCATACCCCACCACCCGGGTCCGGTCGCCGGAGACATCGCCCGAATGGGCATAATGCAAAACCTTAACCGTATCGGCGCCCAGGGTGCGGGCCGCAGCCAGGGTGGCATACACAGATTCTTCCCCGCAAAAAACACATTGCAGATTGGGAATCCCGGCGCCCATTGATTTTTCGATGACCCGCGCCAAGGTCGCTTCATCGAACGATTCCAACGCCTGGAGCGCCTCGCGGTCAACCCGGTCGGCATCCGCCCCCGTCGGATAATGCGACATATCGGTGGAATTGACGATCAGCGTGGTTTCCGCCAGTCCCGAGTTGCGAATGGCCCGCCCTATCCCGGCCCCGATGTCCTGACATTGCCGACTGGGAAAACTCCCTAACAGAATGGGGACAATCCGGACGCCGGGAAACAATTCCTGCAAAAACGGCAGTTGAACTTCCAGGGAATGCTCGGGGCCATGAGGTGCATCATTGACTTCGAGTTGGGTCGTTTCCTTGAGAATCGCATCGGCCAGGCCGGCATTCACGGGCACTGAACCCAAGGGGGTTAGAAAAGAACCCCGGGCATAAACCGCCCCCTTGCGCAGGGGGAAATGATGACTATTCCCAATCAACACCACATCGGTGATCCGGAGCCCAGCCACCGCACGATACCCGTATGCCGCGACGCCAGCCGAATAAACATACCCCGCATGGGGCACCAGGATCGCCACTGGTTGCCCCCCCGGAACAACCGACTCGGCCCCGTGCAGCGCGTCGGCTACAGCCCGCCGTAACTTCGCGGGCTGGCCCGGATAAAACTGATTCGCCACCGCCGGAGGTCGAACGGGATCGGAGGAAGAGCCGCTCTCCGCCGGAGGGGTTGCATCGACATTGCCCCGATGACATCCGACCATGAATAAGGTCATCCCCATCCAACCCGCCCGGATTTTCTTGAACTGCCGGATCATTTGACACCTCCCGTTTCACCAGCCGGGGTTTCCGCGGTGGTTTTTTTACGGACCGGTCGAGCGCGCTCCTTGGCGAGTTCCTCCAGGATGAGAGACGCCTTGGTGAAACAGATTCCCTGTTTATCGAACTTGTCCACATCGCCATACTGTTCGGCCCCGGCCTCGAAATAATCCGCCGCCAGTCCGGCACATCGAAAAGCTTCCAGGCGGCTTTCATCCATTTTGGCCAGAGCCCGCGCCCCTTTCAATTCCGCATCCTCCCAAACCCGATAGTCCCGCTCCGCGTTCGCCCAATTGGTCAAGGCCATCTGGTATTGTCGGCGCGCCAACACCATTAAATCGCCCGCCTTCTCATATTTAACTCCGGCGGAGTCAACATAGAGGATTCGCTGATGGGAGTTGGTCGCACTGGGCGCCAGGCTATTCGCCAGGAAATCGGAGTCCTTCGCCATCTTCTCCGCCTCCATCCGAAAGGATTCGGCGGCCGATTCGCGGTTGAGCGCGGCGCGTTCGTACCGGCTGACCGGTTCGTTTTCCTCCATCGCCCAAAGGCCGGACAGGACGCCCGAGATCAGGAGGATTACCATCCAGAACTTTTTCATCTTCATTCTCCAGTGATCAAACGATAGCGCAACTGAATATCGGGCGCAATCTTAGAAGATAAAAAAATAGTTCGATTGCGGGAAAAACCCGCCGGGGGTGGGCTGGGGCTCCGCACCCCGGCCTTTTCTGGGGAACAGATTCCAAAGCGCCCGCCTTAGGGAGCCGTCGGGCCACCGGGGGGAGGAACCTGCAGTTCCCGCGAAGTGATTATTCCGTATACAGGATTTTGCCGCAATAATCGCAAACCACGACATCGGAGGGTTTGCGGGCCGCATGAATCGTATACGGAGGCAACTTCATGTGGCAACCGCCACAAATACCGTTCGCCACCGGAAACACCACCAGGTCTTTTTTGTTCTTAAAAATTCGATCATAGGGGCGAAGCCACTGGGGATCGACCTCGGCGGCCAGCCGATTTCGCTCCGCCTGGAGACGGGCGATTTCCGCCTCGACTTCGGCCACCCGCTGGGCCAGGAGTTTGTGATCCGTCTGTAGGGCGTTTTCTTCCTGTTTCAATGCATCTTCCGCCGACCGGATTTGCTGCTGGGCCGCCTCCACGGCTTCCATTAAGACCAGAATTTTCTCTTCAACCCCGCGAATCCGATCCTGGACCACCTCAATCTCGAGGTCCATGGCTTTGAATTCCTTGTTGCTTTTCAACTGCAACTGCTGATCGCGCAGTTTTCGAATCTGGGCTTTATGGGTTTCGATCTCGCCTTCGAGCCCGCGCATTTCGGCTTGGCGGCTTTTCAGAATTTCCCGAGCGGATGCAACGGCCGCATGGTGCCCCGACAACCGGGCTTCGATTTCTTTTTTTCGGGCAGGGATATCGGTTAATTCGCGGCCCATCCGCACCATCCGGACATCGACATCCTGAACGCAAAGCAGCTTTTCGATAATGGGTGTCACAGAAGCCCCTTTTTCGTAGATTTGAAAGCGTTAAATGTAACACCCCATCTCCCGGCCGTCAACAAATGGTTCCGCTTTCCCCGTATCATATCCCAAACACCGTGACACCGCGGGGCGCAGGAAAGCTTATGTTGCGCGCAAAACAAGTCGCCTTGCGCCGAGTACGACTCTGACGAGCCGTTTTCTGGTTTTTTCGCTGGAGGGCGAAGCGGTGCGAGGAAAGGATTCCATTGATAGCGCATGGGCTACGATGAACCTGTGAATCCCCCTCTTTGGAGCCGGGGTGCCCTCACCCGATCTTTTTCTCCCTATGGGCAGAGCGGGGTGAGGGCACCCCGGCTCCAACGGATAAAGACGCGTGGAACTTTTCCTTCATCAGGTCGGAATCGGGATCGGCATCGAATTCCTGAGTTTTATCGATTCAGAAATCGATCAATTCACCCCACAATGCGAATCGCTGGCATGACCCTCTGATGTCTTGACCCTGCGCCGAACAATCTGATAAAAGAATGACCCATGATCTTCGACTCCTTGGCCCGCTGGATCTGGCTGAACACTGACACCGCTTCCGTTAACCAATATCTCCACTTTCATCGCCGTCTCTCCCTGGCACGCCGCCCCCGCCGCGCCCTCCTCCAATTGGCCGTGGATACCCAGTATGTCCTCTTCATTAATGGCCGGGAAATCCCCGGGCGCGCCTTCTCGGATTATCCCCACCACCGTTCGGTGGATCGGCACGACATCACCCCGTATCTCAACGCCGGCGTGAATTCAATCGCCCTTCTGGGTTATTTCTTCGGACACGACAACAGCGAGTACCGCAAGGGGCACCCCGGCTTGATCCTTCAACTCGACCTCGACGGCCGGCGGGTGGTCTCCAATCGCGAATGGCGCGTTCGCCCGGCTCCCGGCTTCGTCTCGGGCGTAACCGAAGAAGTAACCAAACAAATGGGGTTCACCGTCCAATTCGATGCGCGGCGCGAAGATAACTGGACCGCGCCCGGTTACAAACCCGGTCGCGATTGGTCGCCCGCCGTCGAATTGGCGGGACCGACGGACGGCTATTGGACCCATCTGGAACTCCGCAAACAACGGCAATTGGAACAGGGATCTTTGATTCCCGGCAAGCCCATCGCCCAGGGCGAAATCATCCGCCCCCTGGCCGCGGAAGCTTTGACCCCCTCTCTGGCCTTCGCCGCCGATTTCAAACATGCCGTGTGTCCGGTGGCGGATACGCCGTATCCCCTGCCCATTCCGCCGCCGGTCCAGCCGGCCAATGGGCGGCTGATCCTGGTCGACCTGGGGAAAGAATCGTTCGGCCTGTTCCATATCGAGGTGGATGCGCCCGCCGGCCTGGTCATCGATATCAGCCATGGCGAACATTTGGAGGACCTCGGCGTGCGCGCCACCCCCGGCTACCGCCGCTTTGGCGACCGGTTCATCTGCCGCAAAGGCCGGAACCGGTTCACCCTGCCCTTCCGCCGAATGGGCGGCCGCTACCTCGAACTTCATCTGCTCCATTTCGACCGGCCGGCGACCGTTCACTCGCTCGGTCTTTTCCCGGTTTCATATCCGCTGAAGATATCCGGCGAATACGAGTCGCCCGACCGGCTCATGTCGGAGATTCGAACCACCGCCATCCACACCCTGCGGTTGTGCATGGCCGATCATTACATGGATTGCCCCTGGCGGGAACAGAGTCTTTACGCGTATGACAGCCGCAACCAGGCTCTTTACGGCTATTACGCCTTTGGCGAGTACACCTACCCGCTCCAATCGTTCCGTCTGCTCGGCTGGGGTAAACGACCGGACGGATTCCTCGAACTTTGCGCGCCGGCCCGCATCCAACCCTGTATCCCCATCTTTCCGCTGGTCTGGATCAGCGCCCTGCGCGATCATTACCTGTTCAGCGGTCGGCCCACCCTGTTCCGCGAATTCCGCAAAACCGCGGCCGAACTCCTCCAAAAGTTTCTCGATCATCGTGACACCAAAACCGGGCTATGCAATATTTTCGATGGCTATTGGGGCTTTTATGAATGGGTCGAAGGCCTCGATTATAAACGCGAGAAGACCTTCACCGCGGATGGAAAATTCCGCCTGGATGCCCCCCACAATCTCTATGTGGTCGAAGCCCTGAATGCTTTTGCCGATCTATTGGAGTTCGCCGGTGAAGCTGACCCCGCCCGCGCCTATCGGCGCGAAGCGTCCCGCCTCGGCCAGGCCATCCACCGCGTCTTCTGGGATCCCCAACGCAAACGCTATGCCTCGTATGCCGACCGGCTCAGCCGCTGGCATTATGCCAAGGGCGTTCAGGGTCTGGCGCTTACCCTGGGCGTTTGCCCCACCCCCTTGCGGGCCGAACTGCAGAGCGGGTTCCTCTCCGATTCCAGCCTGATTCCCGTCACGCTGTCCGCCCTGTTTTACGCCTGGCAGGCCATGCTGAACGCCCCGAACGCCGGGCAACAAACCCTCCTCGAAAACTGTCACCAATCATTCGGATCCATGGTGCTCAGCGGCAGCACTTCGCTTTGGGAAGTGATCGACGGAGGACCGGACTTCCGTCTGGCCGGAAGTTTTTGTCACGGTTGGTCAGCCGCGCCCATCTGGCTCCAACAGGCCTATATCCTCGGAGTCCGGCCCCTGTCCCCAGGCTTCAAGTCCTTCATCGTGCAACCTCATTCCTGCGGCCTGCCCTGCGCCAAAGGAAAAATTCCCACCCCTTCCGGCCCCATTCAGGTCGAATGGGAAATGGGCCGGAGTGGATTCAATCTGGACATTCAGGTCCCCCGAGGATTGAAACCCATCGTCCACCGACCGCCGGGCTGGGCGGGTCCCTGTGAAGTCCGAATCAATGGACGAGCGCTCATCCCATTTTAACCGGCTTTCCCGTGGCGGCGGATTGATAGATGGCATCCAGAATTTTCATGACGGTTACGCCTTGTTCAGGGGAAACCACATAGGGAATGTCTTTCACGATCGAATCCACAAACGTGTAATAACTGCTTTTGCACGCGGGAACCGGTGGGTGCAACTGCCAGTCATACTGGCAGCCGGCCTTCTCCTGATAACATTCGACCTTAAACTGGTAGCCTTCCTCGAGATTGTACTGAAAGAGCCCGCCCCGGGTCCCCAATAAACGGGTGGACATCTGTTCGTTTTCTTTAATATTGGCCGCCCAGGAGGCTTCGATTTCGAGGGTGGCCCCGTTTTTAAATTTAATCATGCCGCAGGCGAGGTCTTCGACGTCGTAAGTCTTCTTCTGTTTTTTGGCGATGGCGGAAGCAATGGAATTGTAGGTACTGCCCATCACCCAAGCCGGTTCCGGGTAATCCATCAACCACAGCGCGAGGTCCAGACGATGCACCCCCAGATCGATCAGCGGACCGCCGCCCGCCAGGGCTTTGGTGCCGAACCAGCCGCCAAAGCCCGGCATCCCCCGCCGGCGATGCCAGACGGAGCGCCCGAAATAAACGTCGCCCAGTTCGCCGCTTTCAATCAGCTTTTTCATCGCGAACGACTGCGGCGTGAACCGGAAGGAAAAGTTGATCCCCAACCGTTTTTTAGCGCGCCGGGCCGCCACGCGCATGGCTTCAGCTTCCACCGCATTCATCGCCATGGGTTTTTCGCAGAGGACATGCGCCCCCGATTCAAGCGCCGCAAGCGTCAGGGATTTATGGAATTTATTGGGAACCGCAATGCTCACAATATCCAGCTTCTCGGCCTTAAACATCGCCCGGGCGTCGGTATAGCTCCGGGCAATACCCAAATCCACGGCGCTTTTTTCAAGCCGCGCTTGATCCGTGTCGGCAATGGCCACCACATCCGCAGCCGGGTGCTCTTTGTACCCGGAAATATGACCCAGTCCCATGCCCAGTCCCACCACTCCAATCCGTAGTTTCTTCATGTTTCCCTCGGTTATGAGATTTCGAATCGATCCCGATCCTACCACGTGGCGGCCTTCTCCAGGAAGGTGCGAGCCTCTGCCTCCGAATTCAGGTCGGTACTGAGATAGACCCCGTTCCAGCCGAATTCCCTGACAAAGGGCTCGACCAACGACGACGGGTTTTCAAAAACCTGGGCGGACCGGCCGGAGGCGAGGACCGGTTTCCAGATGA
>CAZCDO010000046.1:0-23135 GCA_964497135.1 uncultured Verrucomicrobiota bacterium | reverse complement strand
GACACCGTCTGGTCGCGGGCGCTCTTTATCGATAAGGTTATTTTCAACTGGGCCTCGGAGCCGTCGCGGACACTGTTTGTGCCCATGGTCAGTTCCTCCGCTGAATCCGATTTCAAGGTACAATCCAATTTCTATTACGATGCCGGGACCAATCGGTTCTATATCCAATCCTGGATCGAGCGTGCCGGCAATATTCTGGTCAATCCTTCGACCTGCAAAATCACGATTTACGACCGGGCCGGGGCTCTGATCGATACCCTCACCGAAACGGGGGTGGATGCGCAGGGAGTTTTCTGGCAGGAATGGAACATTCCCACCTTCCTCGATCGCCGGCAAATCTATTTCGCCAAAGTGGAGATCACTTTCTCGGGCGCGAAGTATACCTCCGGGGTTACTTATTCCCTGCGCATGCCGGCTGATCTGGAACAGGCGGAAGTCATTTTGGGGGCGATCGATTACACCCGGACCAGCATCCTGGCCAATGTCTCGACGGTCGGATCCAATGTGGTTGCCTTGGCGGCGTCTCAATCCGCCTTCAACTTGAGCGCCGGCGCACAGCTCGCCACCCTCACCAATCTGGCGACTCGGATCGCGGCCGGGGTGACCAATTTGGACGCGAATCTGGCGGACTTCCGCCTGGAATCGCTCGGCCGTCTGGATACGATCACCAACACGATCGGCGTGATCGGTCCCAGCGGAACCACCCTGGTGGAACGGATCGAGAATCTGACGCGTGAACTGGAGGGGCGCACCGCCCGGATCCTGACCCGCCCCACCGCCGTTCAACTCGGGGCCACCCTGTCGATCTACTTCCGGACCAAGCCCTCGGTGGCGCCCGCCCCAACACTGCGGGTGCGGGATATATCGGGAGTGGTGCGCCATAGCGGCACGATGACCGAGGAAGCCCTCGGAACCGGTATCTTCGAATATTCGGTGACCTTTGACGCGCTGACCTACACCGTCGGTGAATATTGGGTCGAGTGCGCCGATGCCACGGGGAATGATCGCATCGGACTTCAGGTCACCCAACTCGCGCTCGACGATTTAGCGAGTCTGCTGGAAGTCAGCAATCAACTGGACCGGATCAGTCAAGTGTTCAGCAATATTCAGACCACGGTCGAAACCCTGGCTCCGCTCTCGAATCTAGCCTCGGTGGTCAGCCGGCTGGAGTCGCAGGTCGCCTCCCTGACCAATCTGCCGGAACGGCTGGATCAGATGGATCTGGCGATGAGCAACCGATTGGATCAAATTTATGGCGGACTGGATCAGGTGGTGCAGGTGTCCAGCAATCTCGAAGCAGCCTCCTTCAGGCTGGCTCCGCTGACGAATCTCTTTGGCACCATCAGCAACATCGATGCCACCATCGGGATCCTCACCAGCCTGACCAACTTGCCGGAGATGATCACGACTCTTGACGGCCGTATGGTGTCCCTGAATTCGTTGACGAACATGGCCCCGATTCTGAACGAGCTGTCTGATGCCCTTCAATCGGCCGATCTCGTGACGATGGCGGATCAGGTGAACGAGCTGTCGGTCAATCTGGCGAACTACCAGCCGGGTTCTTCGAACAATACGGACACCGTGGCGATGATGAAATCCCTGCAAGAGATCAAGACCGAACTCGAGCTCCAAACCGACATGGGAGATCGGGTCAATCTGGCGATTAAGAAAGCGCAGTCGGCCGCCTCGGCGGCGTCCAAGGCGGGCACCGCGGCGCAGGCGGCCAAAAAAGAGCTCGGAGAAGGGCGTATTGACGAGGCTGTGAACCTGCTGACCGATTTGCGCAAGACCTTGAAGCCGGAGCCCGGGGAGGAACCGCCCGCCTTGACCGCGGCTGAATTTGATCGGCAGATCGACCGGGTGATCCGGCGCATTAACGAATTGGCGGCCCAGAAGGGAGCCGGTCCGCTGATGTCGGAAAAAATGACCGGGGTTCCCGTTCGCGACACGGCTGGGGTTCCTTCGGGAGAGAATATCCCCACCGGGGAAACAGGCGGTGCCGTCGCCCCCAGCGACCGCGAGGCCATTGTCCAACTCAATGCCCGTTTGGAAGAAGTTCGGGCGATGATGGCCCTATTGCAATCGTTGATGGAACAGACGATCAACAAGCCTGTGGTGGTGGATTGGCTTGAAAGCGGGACTCCGTAAGTCGAAACACAGTCTCCAACGCGGAGGAACGGGGTGAGGGTACCCCCATACGTGTTAAGGCAAGACTATGAAAATGCCTTCGTTGGGCGCTCTTTATTTGACGTCGGCTTTTTGTTCCTCCCTCCCCCCGGCGAGGGGGAGGGCACGGGGTGAGGGGGAACTTCCGAAACGAGATTCGGGTTTCCAATGACCCCCCTCTCCCTACCCTCCCCCGCGCCGGGGGGAGGGAAAAACCTGCAGCTCTTAATCACAGATGCACCATCGGCCATACGGCTTATCATAACTCATTCCATGCCATGAAATCCCTTCTCAGTATTTTGATCCTTCTGCTCGGATCGCTCCTCTGCGATGCGGCCGGCGACTTAACCCAGGCGGAAGCCTACCGCCGGGGCTATGAAATCGAACAAAGCGGTGGCGACCCGGTTGCCGCCCTCGAACTCTATGCCGCGGTGGCGGCCGGTGCCGACCGCAGTCTGAGATTTCGGGCACGATATCGCACGGGGTTTTGCCAGCGCCTGCTCGGGCGTGACGATGAAGCCCGCATCACCTGGGAAAGCCTGCGGAACGAACCGGATCTACCCACCGATCTGTCCGGGGCCTTGACCGGCCTGCTGGCCGGGTTGATGCGGGACCGAAATTTGCGCACTTGCCGGGGACAGGTGCTGGATCCTCGCGGGCAGGCGGTGTCTGGGGCTACGGTATGGATGGGGGATTGGTCGGTCGATCCGCCGGTCACCACCGGGACGGGGGGTTTATTTCAAGCCACCCGTCGATACAGCGGTTGGGATGGCGCAGGGAATCCCTATCTGCTCCTGTTTGCGCGCGACGACCAGGGTCGGCTGGCCGGAGTCGGCCGGGTGGATGGTCCTGCCGTTGCCGGCGAAAAACCGTATCTGCTCCGGCTGTCGTTTATTCGCCGGTTGACCGGCCGTGTGGAAACCGGCACGGGGCATCCGTTGGCGGGGGCCCGGATCATTCGGGAAACTTTTGTACCGGTTCTGCAAAATTCCCGTGATAAAAAAGGGAATGTCCCCATTCCGATCTATCTTCCGCTGGACCGGCTCTCGCCAGATCCCGTGACCGATGGGGGGGGCGAATACGAACTCGAGGAGGTGGCCGGAACCCGGCTCAAGATCAGGGCCGAGCATCCCGCCTTTCCCCGCGTGGTCTTTCCCGAAATTGAGCCGGATCAACAAGGCCAGCGCCTTCCGATTTTGAGACCGATCGCCGATCCGGGCGCCCGGCGGGTATCGATCGGGCGCTGGATCCGCGGAGAGCGAACCGATGCGGAAATCGGGTTGGACGATTTGAAGGGGCACTGGGTGGTGTTGCATTTCGGGTCGGCTTATGCGGCGGCGGAGATCCGGCGGCAAGGCGGATCGGATTGGACCCTGTTGGATTATTTGCACGGGGTGTTTGCCGCGCGCGGGGTTGAGTTCGTCTGGATTCTGCCCTCGGATGAGGATCGGGCGGACGTCTGGGGATTGATTCCGGAGGGGGTGGATTATCGGGTGGGAGTGGATCGGGAGGGGGTGACCCGGGCGGCTTATCCCGAGGCCGCGGTACGGGGCAATTGTATTCTGGACCCGACGGGGCGCGTCCGGGTGGAGGGTTGCCGGGACAGCGAACTCTGGTGGTGGTTGAACCGGTTGATCCAAGGTGAGGGGGGCGG
This sequence comes from uncultured Verrucomicrobiota bacterium, assembly GCA_964497135.1. Taxonomy (GTDB): domain Bacteria; phylum Verrucomicrobiota; class Kiritimatiellia; order CAIKKV01; family CAIJXV01; genus CAIJXV01. The sequence continues at coordinate 19,315 of CAZCDO010000046.1, read as the reverse complement.
GGAGAGGACCGTGGGTGGGAACGGGCGTGGGTTTTAGATTTTTTCCACAAGCTGGGCGACCCCAAAGCGTCGCATCGGTCTGTCGGCCGGGCCTCTGCGCCCGGCGTCCGATGATCCCGTCCCCCCCCCCCCCCATCCCCAGACGCCCGCCACAGAGGGCTGGCCGACCTCGACATCTGGTGGGAGGGACGGCATGTTGCCGTCCGCAGTGCGCAACATAAGTTGCCCAAAATACCCGGGCTAAATTTTGATATGGCGGTCGGACGAATTTTTCGGTAGTTTATAGAGGTTTAACAATGAAAACAGTCCCCGATCCATTCTGGACCGCCGGTTGGCGGGTTCTTGTGATTGCGGCCGTTGCGCTTTGCACCGGACCGGTTACCGCCCAAACGGTGGTGTTGCGCCTTCGCGCCGTCAATCCCTCCACGCTCACTTCGCAGACGGTGACCGTTTCCTCGGTTCTGCCCAAGCCCGCCAAGCCGGCGGATGTGACCGATGCCGGGGGATTTGAGATCAGCTATGACGTGCAAAACGGGTATTATGCCATTCGGCAGGAGGTGGTTCTGGCGCCCCGCGAAGTGCGCACCTTCCGGCTTGAACTTCGCGATCTCTGGGTGATTCCGGCGGAGGATCTGGCCGCGCTGGAAACCCATGCCGGCCGATTGCGCGATTTACTCAAGGGGTCCCGCCAGAGCGCCACGGCGGAAGAATTGACCGAGTTGGTCCTGCGTCAGATCGGGGCGATGCGCGAACGGCAAAACGCCGCGAAACTGCCCGAGGGTCGGGTCGTGGATCATCTGCGCGCCTGGGAAACGAATCGCGAAATTTTACAGCGTGTGCGCAAGGATCTGGGGGTGTTGGAAAACATGGTGTTCGGGGCCGGCAAGGATCCCGGTTCGCTGGAGGGCGCCGCCCGCGCCCAACCGGACGCCATTCCGATTGAATTCGCCGCCGGGCCGGTCACCAACGAATTAACCCTGAAGATCCGTGTGACCAATCCCACCGAGCGGACCCAAACCCTGCCGATTCGCCGGGATTTGCCGATGGAAATCGGTCCGGCCGACGTATTGGATGCGGGCGGCCTGGAGGCGTTATACGACGCCAATCGCCAGGTGACTTATGTGTTTTTGGCGGGAATCGAACTGGGGCCGCGCCAGGAGCGTATTTTTGAGGTCCGCATTCGCGACCGCTGGCGGCTGAATCAGGATCGGTTGGACCGCTTGACGGGCCGGGCGACCAACCTGCTATCGATCGCCCAAAGCTTCAAGGAGTATCAATCGATTTTAAGTCTGGCCCAGGGATTGGTGACGGAGTTGGAGGCTTTGCGGGGGGAAACGCCGGCCATGGGCAAGGCTGAATACGTGGCGCAAGCCCGGGAACGGGATCGCCGGATGCAAACCGCCGAATCCAAGATTCTGCGGCTGGAGGAGTTGTTCCGGCCGCAGGAGGTCCAGCGCAAACTACCCGAGGCGTCGATGCTCGATGTGCCGCGTCCCAGCACTAAAACCACCTGGCTGATCATCTATATCATCCTCGGCTTTCTGGGTATTTTCAGTCTGCTCTTTTTCCTTCGTTGGTATGGCAAATCGCGGGCGGAAACGGGTCGGTCCGGGAGCGGGGGGCCACCGGTGTCCGGCGGGTCGCCGCCTCCGGCGTGAACCCCGGGACAGATTGGGGAATGAACACATGTCGTTACCTTTAAAAATCAATGCGTTGCGCCTGAAGGAATACGGCGAGGTGGTTGAAATCAAGCAGGACATCGCCCACATCAGCGGCCTGGCCAACTGCATCAATGGCCAGGCGATCACGGTGGGCGAGAACGGAACGCGCGGCGTGGTGGTCGGCTACGAAAGCGAGTACGTTCTGGCCCTGATCATCCAGCATCAGGGGGAAAAGACCCGGCCGGGCGACCGGGTTGTTTCGACGATCGACAGTTTCACCATTCCCGTCGGGTCCGGTTTTATTGGCCGGACGGTGAATGGCCTGGCCCAGCCTGTGGATGGGCGCAATCCGATTCCCGCCGACTCGCTGTATCCGATTTTCGGGTCGGCCCCCGGGGTCCTGGAGCGCGAGCCGTTGAGCGAGGCCCTGGAGACCGGGGTGAAGATTGTGGATATGATGAACCCGGTCGGCAAGGGCCAGCGCCAGTTGATTTTGGGAGACCGGTCGACGGGCAAGACCGCGATCGCGCTGGACGCGATTATCAATCAACGCGGCAAGGATGTGTTGTGCATCTATTGTTGCATCGGCAAAGCCGAGACGTCGTTGTCGAAAGTGGCGGACCTGTTTGCCGAACGCGGGGTGATGGACTACACGACGATCGTGGCGGCGACGGCATCGGATCCGGTGGGCCAGCAATACCTGGCGCCCTATGTGGCGGCGAGCATCGGCGAATATTTCATGAACGAGCATCGGCGGAATGTCCTGGTGGTGTTCGACGATCTGACGAAACACGCCTGGGTCTACCGGCAGATGTCGCTCCTCTTGGGCCGTTCCCCCGGACGCGATGCCTATCCGGGCGATATTTTTTACCTGCACTCCCAGCTCGTGGAGCGCGCCTGCCGCCTGGGTTCGGCGCGCGGCGGCGGTTCGATGACGTTCCTGCCGATCGTCGAAACGGTCCAGGGCGATGTGACGGGTTATATTCCGACCAACATCATTTCGATGACCGACGGCCAGTTGTATGTGAGCACGCCGTTGTTCAGCGAGGGATTCAAGCCCGCGATCGATATTGGACTGTCGGTTTCGCGTATCGGCAACAAGGTGCAATGGCCGGCGATGCGCAGCCTGGCGGGGATTTTGCGGCTGGAATACATTCAGTACAAGGAATTGGAGAAGTTGACGCGGATCAAGGCGGGGGTGTCGCCCGCCGTCGAGCGTCGGTTGAAGAAGGGCCGGGTGGTGGCGGAGATTCTGAAACAGGGGAATTCCGATCCCGTGCCGATCGTCGACCAGGTGCTGATTCTCTACGCCCTGACGGCGGGGGTGATGGACCAACTCGAGCCGGCCCAGGTGTCCGCCTGGCAGAGGGGTCTGGCGGCGTTCGTCCGGCGCCAACGGCCGGAGCTCATTAGCGACCTGGAAAAGCAGAAAAAATTGACCCCGGAACTCAAGGAGGCGCTCAATGAGCAGCTCGCCGCGTATGGTAGTGGCGCCCTTTAAGATGCGGTTTACGGAAAAGGGTATCATCAAGGACATCAAGAAGATCATCGTCCGGATCGATGGGTTACCCTCCTGTCTCAACGGCCAGATCATCGATCTGGGCGATCAGAACCGCGGGATCGTGATGGGGTTCAACGAGCAGGATGTGCTGGCGCTGATCCTGGGGGATGAGTCCAAGATCCGCATGGGGCAGACGGCTTCGGGCACGAGCGAGCCGTTCACGATTCCGGTGGGGGAAACCCTGTTGGGACGCATGGTGGACGGGCTGGGCCAGCGGTGCGACGACGGGCCCCCGATCGAGACCCACGAGCAGTTGCAGGTGTTCAGTCCCTCGCCGCTGATCACGGAGCGGGCGCCGGTGGACCAACCCCTGCTGATGGGGACCAAGGTGGTGGACGCGTTGGTGGCGGTGGGCAAGGGTCAGCGCCTCCTGATCCTGGGCGATCGCATGACGGGCAAGACGGTGATCGCAACGGACGCGCTGTTGAACCAGCTCGGGCGGAATGTCATCGGCATTTATTGTTGTGTCGGCAAATCGGTGTCGGCCCTCGAAAAGGTGGTCGGCACCCTGGCGGAAAAAGGGGCGCTATCGCAGACCGTCGTGGTGGCGGCGACGGACAATGCCTCGGTGGGGGAGCAGTATATCGCGCCTTTTGCGGCGGCGACGATCGGGGAATATTTCATGCGGCACGGCCGCGACGTGCTGGTGGTGTTCGACGATCTGACCAAGCACGCCTGGGCCTATCGCCAGCTCTCCCTGTTGTTGGAGCGGCCGCCCGGGCGCGAGGCCTATCCCGGCGACATTTTCTACATCCATACCCAGTTGATGGAGCGCGCGGGTCGCTTGAACGCCGCCAACAGCGGCGGGTCGATGACCTTCCTGGGCGTGGCGGATACGCTCCAGGGGGATTTAACCGGCTATATTCCCTCGAACCTGATTTCGATGTGCGACGGCCAGATCTGCCTGAGCACGGCGCTGTTCAGCGAAGGCCATCGGCCGGCGATCGACTTCGGGCTCTCGATGTCGATTCTCGGGGGCAAGGCCCAGTTGCCGGTTCTGCGCGAACTGTCCAGCACCCTGCGGGTGGAATTCCTGCAATATGCGGAACTGGTCCGCCTCAGCAAACTGCAGAGCGGAGTCTCGCGCGAGGCCGAACGGGTTCTCAAGAAAGGGACGGCCATTCTCTCCATTCTGCAACAGACCCAAAACCGGCCCGCCCCGGTGGGGGAGCAGGTGCTCCTGCTGTATGCCCTGCGCGAGGGACGACTGACGGATCTCACGCCCGACGAACGTAACCGGTTCAAGGAGACGATCGTCGCCTTTGCCACCGAGCGCGATGCGGACGTTTTGAGGGAATTCAATGAAACCGGGACCTTGACTCCCGAGCGCGAGGAGCGCCTGCGGCGGATCATGGACGACTATTTTGGAGCGGCGGCGCCGGGCGTTTGAACGTCCCGGCCGGCGACACCCGTATGGCGGCAAAAACCCTGACGGTCAAAGTATTGAATCCGAAGCACGTCCTCTTTGAGGGGGAGGCCCGGAGTGTTTTTCTTCCCGGGGATCTTGCGGAGTTTGAGATTATGCCCTATCATGCTCCGATTGTCAGTTTGTTGAAGGCCGGCGAAGTGGTGATCGATTGGACGGTTCACATTCCGATCATCCGGGGCATGGTCAAGTATTACCACAACGAGTGCATGGTGCTGGTGGAGGAGGAACGCCGGGGACCGGTGGAACCGGCGGCCAAACCGTCATGAAAAATACCGTCATTTTTATCGTCATTTTTCTGACGGTCGTGGGACCGTCCGCGGTGATCGCCTCGATCGGCTTTGCCAGCATCCGGGCCTTGGGGCGGAACCCCTCGGCCGCCAACAAGATTCTGCAGGCGATGATCATCGCCCTGGTGTTCGCCGAGTCGATCGCCGTGATCGCCCTGCTGATTCTGTTTCAGTTGTTTGGACGGTGAGACGGCGGGGAAGGGCGGCCCGCGACCGCCCGGACAATAGCGTATGGCCGAGGCGCAGGCCGTCCGTTGCGGAAGACCGGCGCCGGAAAAAGGAAGGTGACAGATGATGGTCCCGATTGGTGTGTTGGTGATCGTCCAGGTTGCGGTGTTTGCCGTTCTGGCGTTCGTTCTCAAGCGGCTGGTGTTGAATGACACCCTGAAGGCGGTGGCGCAATTGCGGCAGGTGGAGGCCGAAGTGGGGCACAAGGAGGAGGCCATGCGGCGGCGCCTTGAGGAAAATGAGCGGGAATTCCAGCGCAAAAATTCCGAGGCGCAGGAGGAGGCGCGTAAAGCCCGCGAGGCGTCCGAAAAGGAAATGGCCAAAACCCGGGCCAATCTGGTCGAGGAATCTAAAAAAGAGCGCGACCGGATCATCGCCGAAGCCGAAAAGCATAAGGACCGGTTGCGTCAGGAATTGTTGCGCGAAGCCGACAAGCAGTCCGTGGACTACGCGGTCCAGATGTTTGCCCTGGTCTTCAGCGATCGGATCAGCGCGGACTTGAACCGCGGCTTTGTCGAAGAACTGCTGGCGGCCCTCGAAGAGGTCGACGGCGACAGTATTTCCGTGGACAGCGGGGCGGTCGAACTGGTGGCCAGCCACCGGCTGGCCGATGACATGCGCGAACGGGTGAACGAGCTGCTGCGTCGCAAATTCCATGTCGAATCCGTGGCCCGGGAACGGGTGGACCCCGAATTGATCGCCGGCATCAAGATCAAGTTGGGCAGTCTCGAGATCGACGGCACCCTGCGCAACAAGATGGGCGAGGCCATTGAAGAGGCTCGCAAGCAACGGGGTGTCTCGGCTTGACGGCGGGGGGAAGCGAGCATGGCGCAACTGAATGAATTGAAGAAGGAACTGCGATTCAACATCGAGTTCCTCCAGCTCATCCAGACGCTCAAGAACATCGCGGCGTCGCAGTACCATCTGCTCGAAAAAGAGAAAGAGCGCTTCGACGCCTTCATGCTGGCCTTTGTCGATTTCTTCCGGGTGGTCAATCTGGTGGGGGTGGACAATCCCCTGGTGGCGGGGGGGGGCGACGTGTTGGGGATCGTGGTGGTCACGTCGGACTCAGGATTCATGGGCGGGTTGAACGCGGGGGTGATCGAGGATGCCCGCCGGGAGCGGGGCGACCTGCCGGACGAGCGGGTGCGCTGGATCGTGATCGGGGAGAAAGGGGCGGCTCATTTTCTGGATCACAACCTGACGTTCAAGTTTTTCAAGGGGATCAACCAGGACACGCGCTACGAGCAGGCATTGGAGATCCGCGACTACATCGTCGGGGAGGTGGTGGCGCGGCGGATCGGGCGGGTCTCGCTGGTGTATCCGCATCCGGTCTCGTTTACCCAGCAAACGATCCAGACGATCCGGATCCTGCCCTGCGCCGATCTCTTCGACCGGTCCGCGCCGGCCGAAGCGGAGCGGGTTCCCGAGCCGATGCCGGCCAACCCCCTGCTCCGGGCGGCGCGCGAAGTCCTCGTCGAGTCCTCGTTCGACGACATGGTGCGCTACCTGTCCGAGGTCTGGGTGGCGTCCCGACTGTACGAAGTGTTTGAGGATAGTAAATTATCGGAATACGCCGCCCGGGCCATGCACCTGGAAGGCAGTGTCCAGAAGCTGGAGAAGGATTTGAAACAGTTGCGTCACCGCTGTTTCCGGGCGTCGCACGAGATGGTGGATAAAGGTATGCGCGAATCCTTCTCCTCGCGCAAAAAGAAGAAAAAACCCGCCGCCTGACCGAGGGCGGTCCGGCGAGAGAGGATCCCGACATGAGCACAGATAATCCGTCCGAAGCCCCGGTTTTAAAAAAAGGCAAAGTGGTATGCGTCCAGGGGCCGGTGGTCGACATCAAGTTCAACAGTACGGCCGAAATTCCCGGCCTGCATGAGATCATTCTGACCCGCACCTTCGACAAGCGCGAGCTGATGCTGGAGGTGTCCGAGCATCTGGAAGGCAATATGGCCCGGTGTATTGCGCTTTCGTCGACGTTGAATCTCCAGCGCAATTCGACCGCCACCTGCACCGGGGATGTGCTGAGAATCCCGGTCGGCGCCGAACTGTTTGGTCGAATTATCAATGTCCGGGGCGAACCGATCGACGGCAAGGGTCCCATCGAAGCGAAAGAATTCCGGCCCATCCACCGCGATGTGGCCAAACTGCGCATGAACATGGGGACCCTCACCGAGAGCAAACCCGAGGTGATGGAGACCGGCATCAAGATGATCGATCTGCTGTTCCCCGTGGTCAAGGGCAGCAAGACCGGGATTCTCGGCGGCGCGGGATGCGGTAAGAGCGTCGTGATCCAGGAGCTGATCCACAATGTGGCCCAGGAACACAATGGGGCCAGCGTCTTTACCGGTATCGGCGAGCGGATTCGCGAGGGTAACGAATTATATTATGAATTCGAGCATCAGGGGATTCTCGACAAGGTCATGATGGCCTTCGGCCAGATGGATGAGCCGCCCGGGGCGCGTTTCGAGATCGTCAAAACCGGCCTGACCCTGGCCGAATGGCTGTTGGACCAGGACAAGGATGTCCTGCTGTTCATGGACAATGTTTTTCGCTTCGTCCAGGCGGGTGCGGAGATCTCGACCCTGATGGGACGGGTGCCCTCCGAAACGGGCTATCAGCCGACGCTGAGCTCGGAAGTAGGCGAATTACACGAACGCATCAAGAGCACCGGCAAAGGATCGATTTCGGCCTTCGAAGCGGTGTATGTGCCCGCGGACGACCTGACCGATCCGGCGGTGGTGGCGATCTTCAGCTATCTCGACGCCGTGCTGGTGCTCTCCCGGGATCGGGCCCAACTCGGGCTCTATCCCGCCATCGATCCGCTGGCCTCCTCGTGCTCGAATCTGGATCCCCTGATCGTCGGACAGAAACATTTTGAAACGGCGCAGGAGGCGGTCCGGATTCTGACCAAATACGATGAACTGCGTCGAATCGTGGCGGTCATCGGGATCGACGAATTATCACGGGCCGATCGGACGATTTACGAGCGGGCTCGTAAACTGCAGAACTACTTCACCCAGCCCTGTTTTGTCGCCGAAGCCTACACCGGGCGGAAGGGACAGTATGTCACCTCGGCGGACACCATTGCCGGCGCGCTGGCGATCATCGAGGGCCAGGTGGACGGCCGCGACGAACGCGATTTCTATATGATTGGCAAATTGGTTTAAGGACGCCGTTCCCATGTCCCAGCGCATTGGCGAAATCCTGGTCGAAAACGGGTTGTTGACCGGGGACGGGCTGGCGGCGGCGCTGGCTTCCGCCCGGGCACAGAACGAGCCGTTGATCCGGATTCTCTTGCGCGAGGGCCGGGTGTCCGAGGAGCCCTTGTTGCGGTTGCTGGCCGCGCAACATCACTTGCCGTTTGTTCGCCTTCGCGAATGCGAACCCGAACCCGCTGCGTTGAAAGCGCTGTCCGCCCGGCAGGCCGCTCATTACCAGGTGATGCCCCTGCGGCTGGCCGGGACAACCCTGACCCTGGCGGTGTCGAATCCTTTTGAACTGGGGGCCGTGGAGGATATCGGCGCCTTGCAGGGATACCGCGTCGAGCGGGTGGTCGCTTGTGCGGGAGAAATCCAGGCCGCCATCCGCCTCCATTACGGAATCGGTGCCGACACCGTGGACCGGATTTTGGAGGATTCCGCCCGTCCGGTCGAGGCGGCGCCCCTCGAGGAATCCCACGACCTCGAAAAAGCGCTCAGCGACGCCTCAGTCGTCAATCTGGTCAACCAGATGCTCCAGCAAGCCATCGCCGAACGGGCCACCGATTTACATTTTGAACGCTATCGCGATGAGGTCCGGGTGCGTCGACGGGTGGATGGGCTTCTGCACGACACCCCCGTACCCGGTGCGTTGGTTCAACTCTACCCGGCGATCATCGCCCGCCTCAAGCTGATGGGCGGTCTGAATATTGTCGAACGGCGCCTGCCCCAGGACGGACGTACGCGGGTGCGCATCGGCGCCCGGGACTACGACCTGCGAATGTCCGTCATGCCGACCCTCCACGGCGAAAATGTGGTGGTGCGCATTCTGCCCACCCATCTGATGATCCGATTCGAGGAACTCGGCCTCGGTCCCCGCCACCGCGATTTGCTCGAAACCCTTTTGCGCCAGCCGCACGGCATTATTTTCGTAACCGGCCCGACCGGCAGCGGCAAGAGCACCACACTCTACGCCTGCCTCAACCGGCTCAACACCTCAGAGCGCAAGATCGTCACCATTGAGGATCCGGTCGAATATGAATTGAAGGGGGTGACCCAGACCCCGGTCCAGTCGCGCATCGATCTGACCTTTGCCCGCGCTCTGCGGAGCATGCTCCGGCACGATCCGGACATCATGATGGTGGGGGAAGTGCGGGACCGCGAGACGGCGGAAATCACCATTCAGACCGCGTTGACGGGGCATCTGGTCTTCAGCACCCTGCACACCAACGATGCCGCCGCCGCGGCCGTCCGGTTGATCGATATGGGCATCGATCCCTACCTCGTGGCTTCGACGGTGCGCGCCTTTATCGCCCAGCGGCTGGTGCGCGTCCTCTGCCCGGTCTGTAAGGAGCCGGCTCCCGCCGATTCGCAGGGTCGTATCTTTTACCGGACCCGCGGGTGCCCGCACTGTAGTCAGACGGGATTTTTCGGACGGGTGGCGATCTACGAGTTCATGATGGTCTCCCGCTCGATTCAGGAATTGATCTTGCGCAAAGCCTCCGCGGCCCAGGTCCGCGACGAGGCCATCGCCCAGGGGATGGTCACGCTGGCCGATGACGGTTGGGAAAAAGTGGCGGCGGGGATGACCACAGCCGAAGAAGTTCTGCGGGTGACCCAACTCCCCGATTGATCGGATACGCGCCATGGCGATTTTTAGATATCGGGTCAAAGTCGGACCGGACCGGACCCTGGACGGCGAAATCCAGGCGGACAATCCGGCGATGGCCATCAGCCGCCTGGAAGCGCAGGGATTCACCCCCGTATGGGTCCGTCCGTTCGACGGCGTGGAGTCCGGCGGCCACGGATCAGCCGCTCTGCGAATTTCCCGTCAGGATCTATTGAGCTTTACCCGGCAGTTGGCGGGTTTGCTCAAGACGGGAGTTCCCATTCTGCGCGCCCTGCGGACGCTTCGGGAGCAGACGAACGACCGTCGGATGATCCGGATGGTGACCGAACTGGAAGATCGGGTGCGAAATGGGGGAATGCTGTCGGATGCCCTGAGTGCGTTTCCCCGTATTTTCCCGCCCCTTTATGTCGGGATGGTCCGGGCGGGGGAGGCGGGTGGGGCGGTGGATGAAATCCTGCGCCGGCTCGCCCAGGCGCAAGAGGATGAAGACGAAGTGCGCAGCAAGGTTCAGGCGGCCCTGGCCTATCCGGGTTTGGTGTTGGCTTTGGGCGCTGTGAGTGTCGTGGTGCTGTTGACCTATTTTATGCCCAAAATCGCAGTCCTGTTCGCCCATTCGCCGCAGGCCTTGCCCTGGCCGACGCGCTTTTTGATCGGGGCCAGCACGCTGTTGGTGCGTCACGGGATCTGGGCCTTGTTGGGCGTGATGGGGTTGGGTTTCGCAGCGGTGCGGTTCTGGCGTTCATCCGCGGGGCGCCAGGCGCTCGACCGGTTTTTTCTCCGGTTACCTCTGATCGGCCGGTTTCTTCGGGATGCCGATCTGGCCCGGCTGGCCCGGACCCTGGCGCTGTTGATCGAGACCGGGGTGCCGATTCAGCGGGCTCTGGATTTGAGCGCCGGCGCCCTGCGCAATCGCGTTTTACGGCAGGATTTGGGGGCGGTCAGCCGGAACACGGTTCAGCAGGGGGGGACCTTGGCCGCGGGCCTGAAGAACCAGCCGCGCATCCCGCTTTTTCTGACCCACTTGGTCGCGGTGGGCGAGGAGAGCGGGCGGCTGGAAGAAGCCTTGGCTGAAGCGGCCCGTTTTTACACGTTGGAACTGACGACCGGAGTGCGCCTGATCACCAACCTGTTGGAGCCGTTGCTGATCCTGCTGGTGGGAGCGGTGGTCGGGTTTGTCATTTTCGCCGCACTCCTGCCGATTTTCGAAATCGGACGGGTGTTGTAGGGGCGGGCTGGGGTGACTATTATGAGAGACGAACGAGAAAGGACGATCAACATGAAAATCATGAGGACCCTGTCGGTTTTGTCGGTTCCGGCCAGACAACGGGGATTCACGCTGATTGAGCTGATGATTGTGGTGATTATCATCGCCGCGTTGGCGGCGATGGTGGCGCCGCGGCTGATCGACCGATCGGACGATGCCAAGTCCCACATCGCCCGGGGGGATCTCAGCAGTCTGGACATGTCTTTGAAACTATTCCGGCTCGATACCGGGCGGTATCCAACCACCGATGAAGGGTTGCAGGCGTTGATGAGCCGGCCCGGTGGGGTGCTGCAATGGAAGGGGCCGTACCTGGAGCGCAAACCGCTCGATCCTTGGAAGCGGGCCTATCACTACCGGTTTCCCGCCACCCGCAATCCGGGTGGGGTCGACCTGTTCTCCGCGGGTCCGGACGGGCAGGAGGATACGTCCGACGATGTCACCAACTGGGAGTGAGGAACCGTTGATCCCTTATTGAAGGGTGAAAAAAGGCCGGATGAACACGGGAATTGCTGAGCAAGGTGGGAGGCGCGCTCCGTCGCGCCGATCCGGTTTCCAGTCCGCCCGCGGATTCACGCTGATCGAAGTATTGATCGGGGCGATGATCCTGGCGTTCGCCGGGGTGGCCCTGACGCGGGCCTTGTCATCCATTGCAACGACGGACGCAGGGGCCATGGGGGCTTTGGCGGAATCCGAGACGGTTCGGGATGAACTGAATCAGGTGGAGTTGGAACTGGCGCGGAATCCGGAGGAACGACGGCCCGAATTTTTCAGTCGGGACCGGCAACTCCGGGACCGGCCCGGATGGACAATTCGGACCCGATGCCGGGCGTCCGGGCGCAATCCGGACCGGCTTTGGGAAGTTCAGACGACGATTGCCGGCGGACGCTGGAAAACGCCGACGACGGTCTGGTTTTATCGTCCACCACAGCCCGGGGAAGGGGGCGTGCGATGAAAAAACGAGGCCGGCGGGGATTCAGTTTATTGGAAGTGTTGCTGGCCGCCACCTTGGGAGCGCTGGCTTTGCTGGGGGTCATGGGTTTATTTGCGGGGGGGATACGGGTGGCCGAGCGGCTCAAGATGAGTCGGGAGGATGCCGGGCTGGCGCTGGCCGGAGAACAGGTGGAACGGGATTTACGCAATGCCTTTCCCTTTTATGCGATCGGGTTCGAGGGGCGGTCGGAGGGTCTGGAGTTTGCCGGCTGGTCAACCGAAGGGACTCCGCCTCGCCCGGTGCGAATCCGCTACACGTGGGATGCGCAACAGGGCATCCTCCGGCGGTCGGTTTGGTCGTTCCCCGGGGAAACCCCGATTCGGACGGATGTATTGATCGATGGGCTGATCCAGTGCGAGTGGGCCTATCTGAATCCGGAATCGATTGGCGCCGGAAATCCCGTCTGGCTGGCGCGTTGGAGTGAGGCGGCCTCCCTTCCCCCGGCGATTCGGTGGGACGTTCGCCGGCCCGGGCTGGATCGGCCGACCCACCGACGGATTCTGGCTCTGCCCCGAGGAACCCAAATTTTTTACAGAAAGACTTGAATGTCGATCCAGTTCGCATTATTCTTAGCGATCGTTTTCAGTCTTGAATGGGCGGCGAGCGGTTAAGATGACGAGGACCGTAAGAATATGTCAAGCGGACGAACAACAGTAATTGAATGGGCCGGGGATTGGCTGAAGCTCGCCCGGGCCGAACAGTCGCGGATCACCGGCCTTTGGTTTCGGCGGGTGGAAGGCGATCCTGTTTTGGCTTTGGCCGGTCTCTTGCGGGAAGTGCCCGGAGAACTCGGCGCCGTGGTGGCGATTCTGCCCCGACCGATGGCCACCTTGCGCGTCTTGGAATTCCCCTCTCTCGATCCCCGGGAAATCCGCGACATGGTGGAACTTCAGATCGGCCGCCTGACCCCGTATTCCCGGGACGAGATGGTGGCCGATTTTAAAATCATCGGATCCGAGCGCGCCGGATATGGGCAGGTTTTTTTGGCGATCGCGCCGGCTTCAGCGGCTCGACAGCGATTCGGGTTGCCGGAGGAGTGCGGGTTGACCGTGGAGCGGTTGACGGTGGGCACTGAGGCGCTGATGCATCTGGCGGTCTTGCGCGAACGGCCCGATGTCGGCGTGCTCGATCTCGACTCGAATGCCGCCGAATTTTGTGTGCGGCGCGCGGGGCAACCGGTCTTCAGTCGGACGATCCCGGTTGGCGCCAGCGCACTGGCGGCCCGGGTCGGCGAGGAGGAGCATCGGTTCTTGCAGGAATTTCACCGGGCGGTGGACAGTTATCGGAACGAAAATCCCGGGGCGCGGCTGGAGACCGTTTTGACGACTGGGGCGGCGTTTCCTTCGGCGGACTGGCTGGACCGGTTGCGCGCCGAGGCGGGCGTGGCGATGGAGGTCGCGGCGCCAGAGAGCGATTTGTCGGATGAAGCGCGCGGGACACTGGCGCAGGCGGCCGCAGCCGGAGTCTCTTTGAGCGCAGTCCTGGGCGCTGCCCGGGCGCCTGGGCAATTGGGGTTGAACCTGATTCCGGAGACGGTCCTGTCCCGGCGCAATCTCGAAAAACGGGCCCGCCAGTTGACCGGGCTGGGCCTCCTGATTCTGGCTCTTTTAACGTTGGCTTCCCTGGCATTGGAAGGCCGCATTGTACGGCGCAGGAATCTGCTGAACGAACTGCGACGACAGGTGGCGGAGACCGGGCCGGCGGCGGCCCGGGTTGAAAAGCAAACCCAGCAGGCGATGGCGGCGGGGGCCCGGTTGGATGCCCGTAAAACGGCCGTCCGGGTTCTGACTGAACTGCACGCTTTGATTCCCGAGACGGTGACCCTGACCGCGATCCAAATTGACCGGACCACGCCGCCGGGGCAGGTCGCGGAGACCCTGGCAATCACCCTGCGGGGACAGGCGCCGACCGTTGGCGACACCGTCCGGCTGGTCGGGATTCTGGAGGAGTCGCCGGCCTTGGCCAATGTCCGCAGTACCCGGACCAACACTGGGCGGGATAAAACCGATTTTGAAATCACCTGTGAAGTGGAGGCGCCATGAGCGGGTGGCTGGAACGTTTAAATGGATTGAGCGGGCGGCAACAGGTGGGGCTGGCCGTGGCCCTGGCCTTGGCGGTGGTGGCGGGCTTTAATCTGGCGGCGGTTCCGATTCGAAAATGGTTCGTGACGACGGAGGGGGAGATCAAAGTCGAAAGCCGGCAATTGGCCCGCAATCGGAAAATTCTGGAGCCGGTCTTGACCGAAGCGGTGGAGAAAGCGTATCGGGAGATGGAGGCTGTGCTGAAGAAAAAAGGGTCCACCGCCGAGGAGACAGCGGCCATGTTCGGAACTTTGGATACCTTGGCCCGGGAAGCGCGGGTGACGCTGGCCGGGGTTAAGCCACAGGAAACCCAAAATGGGGTTGAGGGTGAAACCTACCGGGTGGATTTGGAAATTGAGGCGGATATGCCGGGTCTTTTGAAGTTTCTGCACGGGGTTGAATCGTCGCCCCAGGTCTTGCGGGTGGATCAACTTCAGATACAGCCCGTGACACGGCCGGATGCCCCGCCGTTAAAAGGGCAGATGACCATTTCAAAACTGGTGTTTTTGTGATCTGGCGTCAATGGCAGGTGGAAGGCGGACTCCAATGAGCACCCCGGATCGGAAATGCGCGGGATTCCAGATGACGGCGATGGGCTTCCTGATGGCGGCGGTCGCGTTGGTTTTGGCGCTCATCTTGATGGGGTTGGGGATTGGTATTTATGGCCTGCGGCAAAATCGGCAGGGCCTCCGGAAGGCGGCCGAAATCCGGGCGCAAACCACGGCACAACTGGCCTTTTACGCGGCGGAGATGGTGACCCTGTCGAACCAGGTTCAAAATGTTCAGGACGAGGTGCGCCAGGCGGTCGGTCTGGCCCGGGAACAGGGCGATGCGCGCGTTCGGGACGGAAGCGTGCTCAAAAGCGATTTGCAGCGATTTGGCGAATGGGTGGAGGCCGGCCAGGCTCGCCAGGCGCGGACGATTCTGGAACTCCAGACCCGGATCGATGAATTGCAGAAACAGCAGGTCCGGGATAACCGGATTTGGGAGGAATGGCGGCAGACTCCTCCGGTTGCCAGCGCGGCGGCGCCGGGAACACCCGCTCGGACGCCCCCGTCATCGGTGGATTCCGGATCGCCGGAAGTGCCGATCAGCAGCTCTCCGGTGGGCTCGGCAACCGTGGCGCGGGTTTCCCTGACGCTACCGGGAGGCGATCGGTACGAGGGTGGATTGCGCGATGGGCTTTTCGACGGAGCCGGCGATTTGCGGTATGCCAACGGCAACCGTTACGTGGGGATGTTCCGACTCGGCCGCAAGCACGGGGTTGGAACATTCACATTCGCCAATGGCGATATTTATGTCGGTGACTTTTTTCAGGATCAGCGCCACGGTCGCGGGGTGTATACCTATCGGGACAAAAGCCGCTATGAAGGGGAATTCCGCTCCGGCTTGCGCAATGGGAAAGGGCGATATACCTACACGGTCGGGGGCGAATATATCGGCGAATTCAAGGATGGCAAAAAGTCGGGACGAGGAACCCATCTGTTCCGGGACGGAACGACGTTGGAAGGTTTCTGGCGGGAGGACCGGTTTATCGGCGCAACAGCGATGGAACGCGTTGAAAAAAAACCATGATTTTCAGGTTGACATTTCGGCAAAAAAAGGCGATTATATAGCTGTTTGAAACTGGTAAAAGTTGATTAGGTATCTGTAATGTCAGGCGTTTATCAAAGTATGGATGGAGGATCCCGTGAAAGTTAAATGCAGCCTAATGCTGGGATTGGCGGGGATCGTGTGCTTTTGGGCCTCGAATGTAATGGCGTTGTCGACAGCCGATTTTAGGGACGACTTCGAGGCCTACACGAATGGGCAGCCGGTGAATGGGACGAATGGCTGGGGATCCAGTTCCAGTGAGGTTTTGGCGGGAGATGCCCTCGGGTACAACGGAACCAAAGGGGTCATGTTGCCCATCGATGCGACCATTTCGAACCAATTTACGCCGGGTGCAACCAAGGTTTGGAGTGATTTCTTTGTTAGGCCGGCGTTTTTCGTCCCGACCAGCACCAATAACTTATATCCGACATTGGACACCAATTCGTCGGCCATGTTCTATTTCAATAGTAATGGCTATCTGATGGTGGCCGATCTTCCGAGCCAAGCGACCACTAACTGGCTGAAATTGACCAATAGCCCTCTTCCGGGTGCCCCAGGGCAACAGAAAATCACGGAAAGTGCCTGGACCCGAGTGAGTGTTCTTCATCAGTATGCCAAAACGAATTTTTCAGTATTTATCAACGGGATTTTGTTGCGCGACGGCCTGACCAATGTCAATAAGGTTCTGACTCAGTACGAAAAATTTCAGGTATACAACGGGGCCGGAATCACGGCCTATGTCGACCAAGTCAACGTCATCACCTCCGCACCCCCGGCCGACTTGGTGGGCGACTATGACGGGGACAACATGCGCGATGCGTGGGAAATTCATTTCTTCGGGAGCACTCTTTCCGCGAATACTTCAACAGGCGATCCCGACGGGGATGGGTTCAAAAACGGTGAAGAATCTGCGGCTAATAGCGATCCGAACGATCCCTTAAGCATGCCGGTAACGGTGGGATTGCCGTATTATGAAGGGTTTGATAATCGGCAGACGGCTTCCATTGACGGCAAAAACGGATGGACAGCAAGTGTGGCGGGCAACGCACTGGTTCAAACGACAGTCAAATTGGGCGCCACGGGCAAGGCTTTGAGCTTGGTGTCGGGCACGGCTTTCTTGACTAATATTGTTAATTCGGTGACTTATACCAGTATCTGGGCTGATTTCGTGATCAAAAGTACGCCTGACGTGATGTACACCAACAGTGCGGCGGCGCTCTATGTTGATGGGAGTGGCAATTTGAATTATTACGACGGCAGTGCTTGGGCAAGCGATGTGAGTTATCCCATTCCTGCTGGAAACTGGGCCCGGATTGTTATTCATGAAAATTATGTCAGCAAAAAATATTCGATTTGGGTGTCGACGAATGCGTCGGATACCAATGCCTTGTTGCCGCAGGTTGTCGCTGATGTGACTTTCATTGAAAATGTCAGCCAGTACCGAGGCTTGGCGTTTGTTAATAGCGCGGTCAGTGCTGGCTACCTGGACAATGTGTCGATCACGTTGGCGAAACCGAATGTTCTCGATACGGATGGCGACCAAATCCCCGATTCCTACGAAGATGAATATGGTCTGACCGGCGACAACTCAACAACTGATGGTGACGGTGACGGCATGACGGATCGGCAGGAATACATTGCTGGAACCGATCCCAATGACCCGGCATCTTACCTTCGAATTTTGTCGTTGGGATTGCCTGGAGTTGGATCGGCCCATGTGCGGTTGGTGTTCAATACCGCCTTGGATGCTGACATTATCGTGCTGGGATCGTCCAATCCCAGTGGCGCCCGAAACGTGATCGGATCCTTCTATACGGGATTGTATGGGGAGTCCAACGCGTATACCCATGCCAACGGAGCACTGAGCCCGTGGTACTTCTACCAGGTGGCCAGCAGTCGTCGGGGCTCGGGCGTGACCAACACCGAGGAATTCGTGGCCCACATGCAGTCGCGCAATGAATTGAATCGCTACTACTTCATTTCGGTGCCGATCGGAGGAATGGACAACATGGCCGGCAGACTGGGTGAAGATCTGAAGACCGGGTTGGCTGAGGGCGATAGCGTCTACTTCCTGACCGGAGGAACGTGGAAGCGATTTGATCTGGAAAGCGGCGAGTGGATTGATTTTGACACCCAGTTAGTGGTTGATAATTATCCGGTTGCGCCGGGAACGGGTATGCGCATATGGCGTCGCAGTGTGGGTGCGGCCGTGAATCGTGCAAACTTCTTCGGGGCGCGCTTCACCAACGCGACAGTGACAGTGAGCGTCCCGTCGGGCTGGACATTCCGGGCCTGGCCGTATGACACAGCGAAGACGTATGCGGGAAATTGGAACACGTTCGGATTCCCGGCGGGAGCGGGCGGAACGACTGCTGCTAACTCCGGCATCATTTGGGCCTATCGCACAACCGATGGCGCATTGATCAGTCTGCGCTTGGCATCCAATGGGAAGTGGTATTACTACGGTGGTAATGGTGGAGTTGGAGAGGCAGTCGGATTGCAGTTGAATGGTGGTTTCTTCTACAATAATCAAGATAGTGGAGGGGCCGAGTCGTGGGTCCCGCAAAGGCCCTAATAACGCCAATTGAGGATAAAAAACCATGAAACAAAAAAAAGTAATGTCGACAATGCCGATCTGGCTCGCAGGCGTGGTTATTCCCGGTCTTCTCTGGGCAGGGATGGCTAATGTTCCCACGCAGTGGGAAGAAGGCCTCGAAAATTGGGTGGCCACATCGGATTTCATGATGATGCAAGCTGCCAATCAGAATGGAGCGGTTGTACTCAGTTTTCCTGCCAAAGCGGTGGGATCGGCGCCCGAATCGGTGGCTGGCGCGTTTGCAGCCGAAAATACGGCATCCTACGGCATGTATGCTGGAGATTTGCTGAATATCGGTGCGGAAGGAATCACGTTCCGGGGAACAGGTTTCGGCGCACCGTTGAGCACGGTGTTTCTCCGATTAATTACTGAAAGCGGGAGTAAGTGGAGCCATGCGTTGGTTACGCCTGCAGTCAATGAAACGGTGACCTATCAAGCGTCTTTTAAGGTTGCGAACTGGCGGATTGGCGGGAGAGTGGGTGATTCGGCAGCTTTTTCGAATGCCTTGAGTCAGGTTAAGAGACTTGAAGTCGTCGTCATGCAGGGTGGAACTACGGCTGCCCATGGAATTATACTGGATGACTTTAAACTGATCGGGCCAAAAATCAAAGGTGCGGCGTTGTATGCGGGTGAACAGGCGGGATCGATGGTGCGTGTGATCATGGAAGCCATTTCAGAACCCGTGCTGAATCAGGCGGTACTTCGATCCTATCAAGCCTCGGCGACAGCGCCCGTTGGAACCTTCGAGATCAACGACGCCGCGGCTCCCCAGACCTATCGATTGAAGG
>CAZCDO010000045.1:16293-23508 GCA_964497135.1 uncultured Verrucomicrobiota bacterium | reverse complement strand
AAAAGCTGCAGCGAATGATCGACTATGCCGGTTGCTCCGAGTGCCGGCAGTTTTATATCCTGAATTATTTTGGCGATGCGGAAGCCGAGGATCATCGTCTCTGTGGCCGTTGTGATCATTGCCGTTCCCGGCTCGCGGCACAAAAAGGGGGCCGCCTCCCCACCCCCGAAGAAACGGTTATCATCCAGAAAGCGCTCTCTTGTGTGGGGCGCCTTAACGGTCGCTTCGGCCGCGGGCGCATCACGCAAACCCTCGTCGGCTCGCGCGACAAAGACGTTCTGGATGCCGGTTTGGATCAACAATCCACCTATGGCCTGTTGGCGGAAGAGGGCGCGGATTTCGTCTGGAGCCTGATTGATGCCCTGATTACCGCCCAGTGCATCACGGTCAGTTCCGGCAAATACCCTACGGCATCATTGACCGAGCTGGGATACGCCGTGGCTCGGGGACAGGAGAAGATCTCCCTGGTCATCCCGCCCCGGAACCTGACATCCATCAAGACGACGCGAAGCAACAAGCCCATCCAGAAGGCCGCGCCCCCCGCGCCAGAGGATTTTCCCACCACCGGCCAGACCGCCACGGTATTCAAGCGGTTAAAAGAATGGCGACGCCGAAAAGCGGCGGCCATGGGCGGCGTACCGGCATTTGTCATTTATTCCGACAAAACCCTCAAGGCCCTGGCCGTGGTCCAACCGCATACCCTGGCCGATCTTCTTCGAATCCGCGGCATCGGCCCCGCCAAAGCCAATGAATTCGGAAAAGCCACCCTGGACATTATCAGAACCGCTAAGTAATCATTTCACCTGACCGGTCACCAGAAAAACGGGATATTCACGGATTTTCCCGTCGGCTGAAGACCTTTTAATCCGGCGCACTTCACGGGCTGTCGTATTCACGAACCCAGCCTCGCGCAACCACCCGCAGACGGTTCCAGGGTCACATCCATGATGATACACACCCGTTGAACCTGCGTGAAACGTACCATCCTCTGAATTTAGGTCAGCCAGGGCAATTCACCGGCCTCGTCGCAGACAAGGTTGGAGCCGGCGAAGGGTCTGGGGCACATCGGTGCTTCAGTTATTACCAACTCAGCCCAGGCGGGCTTTCAATTCATCCAGCTGGCCCCGCATTGCGGCGGGCAGGCGATCGCCGAATTTGTCGTAGTTGGATCCGATGTCGGCAATCTCTTTTTTCCAACCTTCGGCATCCACGCGCAACAATTCTTGGATGTCAGCGGCGGTCACCTTGGATCCGCTCAAGTCGATCGCATCCTCGGCCGGCAAATAGCCGATCGGGGTCTTGACCGCCTTGCCCCCGCCTTCGACGCGTTCGCAAATCCATTTCAACACCCGGCTGTTGTCGCCGAAACCGGGCCACAACCACTTCCCGTCGGCGCTCTTTCGGAACCAGTTGACAAAGAAAATCTTCGGCAGTTTGCTCCGATCGGTTCGTCCGGCCAGGGACAGCCAGTGCTTGAAATAATCACCCATGTTATACCCGCAGAACGGCAGCATGGCGAACGGATCACGACGCAGAACGCCGGATTGCCCGATGTTGGCCGCCGTGGTTTCCGAACCGGCCGCCGAGCCCATGAACACGCCGTGTTCCCAGTTGAACGCCTCGTTCACCAGCGGAATCGTCGAGGGACGCCGACCGCCGAACAAGAAGGCCGCAATCGGCACGCCCGCGGGATTTTCCCATTGGGGATCGATCACCGGGCATTGTCCCGCCGGTGCCGTGAACCGGGCATTCGCATGCGCCGCCTTGCGGCCGCAATCGGGAGTCCATTCCTTGCCTTCCCAATCGAGGGCCTTCGCCGGCGCGGGAACACCCATATCCTCCCACCACACATCGCCCTCCGGGGTCAATGCCACGTTGGTGAAAATCGAATTGCTCTTGAGCGTATCCAGGGCATTGGGGTTCGAACTCCGGGAAGTACCCGGCGCGACGCCGAAAAACCCGTATTCGGGGTTGATCGCATACAGGCGGCCATCCTCACCCACGCGGATCCAGGCGATGTCATCCCCGACGCATCGGACTTTCCAGCCCGGCAGGGTCGGCAACATCATGGCCAGATTGGTTTTGCCACAGGCGCTCGGAAAGGCGGCGCAGACGTAATGCGTCTTACCCTGGGGCGAAGTCAATCCCAGGATCAGCATGTGTTCCGCCATCCAGCCTTCATTGCGGGCGATCACGGAGGCGATCCGCAGGGCGAAACATTTTTTGCCGAGCAGGGCATTCCCGCCGTAACCCGAGCCATAGGACCAGATCGAATATTCGTCAGGGAAATGCACGATATACTTCTTGGCCGGATCGGGTTCGCAGGGCCAGGTGGTGTCCTTCTGCCCCGGCGTGAGCGGCGCCCCCACCGAATGCATGCAGGAAACAAATTCGCCGTTGCCCAAAGCCTTCAACACGGCGGTTCCCATGCGGGTCATGATCCGCATATTCACCACTACATAAGGCGAATCGGTGATCTCAATCCCAATCTTGGCCACTGGAGAGCCCAATGGCCCCATCGAAAACGGAATCACATAGAGCGTACGACCGGCCATGCAACCCTTGAACATCGCCAGCAACCGGGCTTTCATCTCGACCGGCTCGGTCCAGTTATTCGTCGGCCCGGCCTCTTCCCTGGTTTTGGCGCAAATATAGGTGCGATCTTCCACCCGGGCCACATCGCTGACATGCGAGCGCGCGAGGAAGCAATTCGGCTTGAGCTTCGGATTGAGCGGCGTGAAGACCCCGGCCGACACCATCTGATCACACAGGGCCTTATATTCCGCATCCGATCCGTCACACCAATGCACTTGGGCCGGGGAGCACAGCTTTGTCATTTCGTCCACCCAGGCCAATAATTTTTGATTCGTCGTCGGGGCCATTATCATCTCCAGTTTCTTGTCGGGTTATCGCCTAAAGCCAGCCCGCCGAACGCAGGCTCGGCTCACGGATAGCCGTGCGTTTTATAGAAATCGTTCCCTGAAAGCAAGGTTTTTTATTGCTACAGGATTTTTATTGGGCCGCCCTATGTGTGCGCTATCTGCGTTTGGGTGCAGAGATCGCGTGAATCCAAGTGTGTCGGGCATTCCTGCCCGCCCGAGTCAGGCAAGAATGCCTGCCCTACAGGGGCACCGGTTGCGACGTTCACCGAAACACTGATGCGCCCTTTGGGTAAGGCAAATTCGATTTGGATACGATTTCGCCATTTCCTTGAATATCCCTCCCCAGAATTGGCTTCGCCCACAATCCGAATCATCTTTTTTGTAGGCCCGGCCTCTGTGCTTGGCGTCCGCTGATCCATCCGCCCCATCTCCAGACGCCATCCAGACGCCCGCAAAAGATGGCGGGACGACATCGATTGACCAATATTTACATCCTGATAATCCTGTCTACTATCAACTTACATCAATAAAATTCCAAATTACAATAAAAGGATTGTCAATAATGACAATCATGTTTAAGTCATTTAAGTATAGCATTTTATTCATTTATGAATACCGCAATCAGCCCGTATTGCAAGAATCGCAACTTTCGCATTCTTGTTTCTGATAATTAAGAAATCTATTTATGATGTAACAAAATGTATGATTTTGCAAAATATTGTCAAAATAATGCATTTATTATAATTAAAAAAACTTGGTACAGAGACTGCTTATTAGAACGCCATCAAGTTGTTATGGTCAATCGCAGACCAAACAATAAACAAACAATAGAAGGAGATATGCGATGAAGAAGATGCAGCAAGGGTTCACGTTGGTTGAGATCATGATCGTTGTGGCTATCATTGGTTTGTTGGCGGCGATCGCCATCCCGTCGTTCATGAAGTCGCGGCAGGCTTCCCGGACGAGCACCTGTATCAATAACCTGCGTCAATTGGATGGCGCCAAGGAACAGTGCGCGATGGAACTCAATATGGCCGAAAGCGCCACCGTCGTCGAGACGCAGATTGACAACTTCATCAAGGGCGGCTGCACAGCCGTGAAATGCCCCTCCGATCCCTCCAAGGCTTTTGACACCTCTTACACCATCGGCTTGATCGGTTCCAAGCCCCTGTGCAAGAAAGTTCCCGCGTCGCACACCCTGTAATTCAGGTTGTTTTCGACAAAGCGCGAAGCTTGAAAAAGCTTCGCGCTTTTTTTTTGCACTCTCGATCGCAGAACTCAATTGATTCTTTTCAATATCCTGGCTGATTATTCATAATTGAGAACCGCTACGGTGCGATATTTGAGAATTTGCCTCACAATGTCTCTGATTTGATTTGATTATCACAAGTGCCAACGATTGGCATACGACATGCTTATTAGTCTCGTAACAAAATGTTGTGGACAATCGCAAGTCCCAACAACAAAACAAGGAGTAATGCGATGAAAAAGATGCAGCAAGGATTCACATTGGTTGAGATCATGATCGTTGTGGCTATCATTGGATTGTTGGCGGCGATCGCCATCCCGTCGTTCATGAAGTCGCGGCAGGCTTCCCGGACGAGCACCTGTATCAATAACCTGCGTCAATTGGATGGCGCCAAGGAACAGTGCGCGATGGAACTCAATATGGCCGAAAGCGCCACCGTCGTCGAGACGCAGATTGACAACTTCATCAAGGGCGGCTGCACAGCCGTGAAATGCCCCTCCGATCCCTCCAAGGCCTTTGACACCTCCTACACCATCGGCTTGATCGGTTCCAAGCCCTTGTGCCAGAAAGTTCCCGCGTCGCATACCCTGTAATTCGGGGTTCTATCGACAAAGCGCGAAGCTTTTCAAGCTTCGCGCTTTATTGTTCAACCGTCCATTTTGTGAAGGAATGCGGGAAACAAACCACCGAAAGTGGGGACAAACAGGGGGCAGCGATCGATTGACTGGGCAAGCCGGAACTTCTTATTCCACACGGGCCGAACTGGGGTTGCCGCATATTAAAAGTTTTTACGCGCATGAGCCCCAAAATGGCACTGTAAATGCTTGTATATTTATTAAGCAACCTTTAAAATTAACGCTAGGTTGAATGAAAAGAGGCGGTTATGAAAAAAATGGGGTTCACACTGGTCGAGATCATGCTGGTGATCTCCGTGATTGCCCTCCTCGCCTCTTTGTCCATTCCCTCCATCATGAAAGCGCGCAGGACAGCAAGAACCAACACCTGCATCAATAATCTGCGCCAGTTGGAAGATGCCAAGGAACAGGCCGCCATGGAGAACAATTTGAACGAGGGGTCGCCCTGTGTCACCACCATGCTTGATCCCTTCATCAAGCAAACCACCAGCGGCGTGATTTGCCCGGCTGATATCGACAAATCGTTCGATACGTCCTATAGCATCGAAATCATCGGATCCAAGCCTCTTTGCGTCAATGTCCCGGAGTCTCATTTCCGGTAACGGACGGGCGGCTTGAGCCCCCTTGATAATAAAACCTTTTTTTTGCTCGGTACAGTTCGCACCGCGCCTCGACATCCGCCCGTTTGAGGGGATCGCGACGCCGATCCGCACGGGATAATGCTTCCTGTTCCTTCTTGGCTCCGTCTTTCTCGATCAATTCCAATGCTTTCCCGGCACACTCCAGGGCCCGCTCGAAATCGCCGCGCTCCGCCCAAATAATCCCCAGGAGATCCCAGGCTTTTGCGCTTTTCCCATCGGTTGCCCGCATAACCGATTGAGCCAGTCCCAGCGCCCGGACCGTATCCCGTAAACGGTCATCCTCCGCCGTCGCCAATAGCCAGGCTAACCGAAATTGGTAAGCGACCTGCCCGGGACTCGCATTGAGAACACCCTGATAATGCTTGATGGCTTTCGCCCATTCCGATCGATCCTCATAAATCATTCCCAAAAAACAATGGGCCGGCCCGTTGTTGGGGTCCACATTCAGGGTCGCGAACCAATATCGAACCGCTTCATTGGTCGCTCCGCGAAGGTACGTTTCATAACCGATATTGTTGAGCGCATCCGTATCGTCGGGGACGAACCGCAAAACTGTCTTATAATGCTCCAGGGCTTCATCCACCCGACCCAGTTGGGATTTTGCCACCCCGACATTGTTCTCGATCATCGTATAAAAGGAAACCCGGACCCGCTCCCGGGCGGGGGCCGATTTCAACGCCTCGATCTCCGCATCGGACAACGAGGCATAATCGGGATTTTTCGCTTTGAATCGCGCAACCCATTCGATCGTCTGTTCGAACTCGCCCCGGAGTAATAAACTTTTCGAAACAGCCAGATAAGAGCGCCAGTTCCCGGGCCGTTTCTCAACCACATCCTGCCACATCCGGAATTCGGAACGGTAGTCGAGATTTCGCAAATACGTCATCCGGCCTAAAACCACAACCCCGATCAAACACACTGCCCCCCCCAGAAACAGGACGGACCGCCGCCAGCGGGGACAGGACTTCAGGAGATATTCCAATCCGGTATACCCCGCGATCAAAAGGGTGGCTAACACCGCCGCCAAGGGCAAATACATCCGATGCTCAACTGCCGGATCCGGCAGTGGCATCAGGCTGGAGGTCGGCGCCAAAATCAGCAAAAAAGCCGCCGCCGCCCACCCGATGGGCCGGCGTTTCAAAACACCGATCACGGCCGCAGAGATGATTCCCCACAAGACAAGGCCCGGCCACACCAACACCCACAGGCTCTCTGTGGGCAACCACATGTAATCGAGACACTGTCCCACCGGATAAAAAGCCAACCGTATGTAATGGGGAATCACCTCGAATTGCGTCAGGAGATATTCCCCCCGGGTGAAGCCATGATAGCCCTTGGCGGCTTCCAACCCGATTTCGGCTGGATTGATATGCAACAACTGAATCAAAAAGACACCCCACAACAGTCCAAAAGCCAGGTACACTTTCCATCGTCGCACCAAAGCCTCTCGCCACCCCGGAAAGACGAATATTCCATCGAAAAGAGGCACCAACAGGGGAATCGCGACCATCATCTCCTTGGTGCCCATACCGATCAGACAAGCCAGCAAAGAGCCATCGACCCAGAGACGGGGGCGTGGCGAACCGACATTGCGCACATAACAATACAGGGTCAGCAGAAAAAAGAAGCCCATCAAGGACTCATCCCGCTGGACGATATAGGTCACGCTCTCGGTTTGAAGCGGATGCGCGGCCCATAACCCCGCGATCACCGCCGCCACATATGAGGATCGCCCGGCCCAGCGCCCCGCCCAATACGGTAAATCCAGAATCCGCCGGATCAACCCGAACAATAACAACGTCGCCCCG
>CAZCDO010000045.1:0-16283 GCA_964497135.1 uncultured Verrucomicrobiota bacterium | reverse complement strand
CCCGAGATGGATCAACACGTTCCCCGCGTGAAAATCGGCCGGATTCAGCCCCCCGATGGCGAAATTGACGGCAAAGGAAAGATCGGATAGCCAGCGGGTCGGCCGCAAAACGGCGTCCCAAAGTGGCCACAGATGCTGAATTTTGGGATTGGTTTGAATGATGACGGTATCGTCGAAAATAAAAACCCCGGAATAACTGTTGCGGTAGGCCAGCAAAACGACGGCGATCAAGGTCAGCGGAAGCCACCGCTGAACCCGCTGAACCCAGGTCAATCCATCATCGTTCATCATCGATCCTCCTCGCTCTGATAACCCTGACATCGGTATCTTTATCGCATTTTCGGAATAACGGCACGAAAATAAGAAAGAAAACCAGAACCCACCCCGCCCGTCGGGCACCCCTCCCAGGAGGGGATCTTTTCCGCGGGTCCCCTCTCGGGACGGTTCCGCAATGCGGGGGACATGTTCTGGTATCTCAATCGGGCGGCGACGCCCCTTGGGCCATCTCCATCAGTTCCCGGACTTTCGGACTCTGCCCCCGACTTTCGTCCCACAACTCACGGGCCACCCGCAGGGCATCGGCCGGACGGCGCAAGGCGGGCTCCTTCGCCGTGACCCATAACCGGGCCAAGTCATATCGCGCCTGACGGTCACCCGGCAACAGGCGCAAAACTTTTTCCAACGCCAGGGCCATCCCAAATTCATCCCCCTGTTCCCGGGCGATTCGGCTGGCCAGCCGCCACCCTTCAATATTGTCGGGCTCCACCCGCAAGACCCGCTCGCATACCCCACGCGCCGCATCCCAGTCCCCCACCCGATAGTGCGCCTGGGCCAGATTATACAGCGATGAGGGATCCGGATGCACCCGCACCGCCTGGTGTAAATAAATCAGCGCCACATCGGGCCGGTTTTGGTCAAGTTCCAATACCCCCAGAAACGTGTTGGCGAGGGCATAATAGCGGATCGAACGGCGCTTTTCAAAATCAATCCGGGCCTGTTCCGCCAGGTCTGCCGGATCCATCGTCGCATAATCGGGAACCATCGCCAACAGTCCCGCCACGGCCCGACGGGCTTTTTCAACCCGACCGGCATCCCGGCAAGCCCGAGCCAGGTGGAACCAAGCCCGCGGATTTTCGGGATTGACCTCGAGCGCCCCCCGCCATAACCGGATCGGGTCGATGTAATCCCGGTTCCGTTCACGCGTCAGCACAATCCCCACGCCCACCCCCAATCCCAAAACCAACACGCCCATCGTCGTTAACCACCGGCCGGGGGATGTCATCAACCGGCGCCAAACCCAACCCGCCCCACAGATCAGCCCGGTCATCACAACGGCCGACGGCAAATACATCCGATGCTCCATCGCGGCATCCGGCAAGGGCAAAAAACTTGATGTCGGCAGGAGGATCAATCCGAACATCACCGGCCCAAAGGCCCAGGCCCGACGGTGGAAAACCCCATAGACGGTCCCCCCTAGCGCGACGAGCCCGGCGCTCAGCGGAAGGACTACATCCGTCATTCCCCGGGCGATCGGCCACCCATAATCCAGACATAGCGGCCAGGGCCATATCATCAATTTCAGATAATGCGCCCAAACCCCGGTCTGGGTCAGGGCATACTGCCAGGGAGTCGCGGTCACAGACAACACGCCGCCAGGCAACGAAACCATTTTTATGGCCATCCCCATTAACCCGACCGTTATGAGCGGAGTCAGTGCCAGCAGAACCCAAAAAAGGGCGACCTGTTGTCGGAATTGCCGCCACGACGTTTGCAGCACCAAACCCTCATAGGCCAGAAGAGCCAACGGTGCCGTGACCATGATCTCTTTGGACGCCATGCCGAGAATCGCCGACCCCAGGCAGATCCCCCGCCAGAAAACAGGGTGGATCCCCTCCCTCACCCGAATATAGGCATAGACGGTCCCCAGGTAAAACAGGGACGCCAGAATTTCGTGACGTTGGACGATATAGGTGACCGCCTGGGTTTGGATGGGATGAACCGCCCAAAGTGCGGTGACGATCAACGCGCCCAGACCCGCGGCGTCCGGCGCCCCACAGAACGGCCCCCGCCGGAGGAGGATCCGGCGTAACAGGCCCAGCAACAACAACGCCACCCAACCGTGAAGGGCCAGGTTGACCGCGTGATATCCGACGGGTGAATCGCCCCCCCAGCGGCGATTGAGCAAAAACGTCAAATCAACGACCGTCCGGGTCGGGTGTGCCACCGGCCACCGGACGGTTCCCTCATCGGACCGGACCGGACCGGCCTCCAACACTTCGGTGATATCGTCAAAAACGAAGGCACCCCGAAAACTATTGCCGTAGGCCAGCAGGATGAGCAACAAAAGAAAGACCGGCCCCCAGATGGGGCGCGTGCGTCTAAAAAAGGATTTTATTCGTTGATCATTCATTATTCAAAATTCATCATTTTCTGGTGGCATCTCTTCCTTTTTATCGTATGCTGTCGCCTTGTGAAAGCAAAAGATGGGTCTCCGATCAACTTGAAAAAACCGCCCCGCATCCTGGTGGCCATCCCGGCGCGGAATGAAGCCGGCCGGATCGGCGGAGTCATCCGCTCCATCCAGCGCGTTTTGCCCGCTGTCGATATCGCGGTGGTCAATGACGATTCCCGCGACTCCACCGCCCGGGAAGCCGCTGCCGCCGGCGCTTTCGTCCTCCCGCTCGCAACCAATCTCGGGTATGGGGCCGCGCTCGAAACCGCCTATCTCTTCGCCCGCGACCGGAACTATGAGGTGGTGATGCAAATGGACGGCGATGGCCAGCACTTGGCCGAAGAACTTCCCCGCATCCTGGCCCCCATCCTGGCCGGAGAGGCCGATCTGGTCCTCGGTTCCCGGTTCATGGCGGGATCCGCCCCCTTCCCCTCGTCCCCCTTGCGCCGAAGCGGGCAACGGCTTTTCTCCGGTATCCTCCGGCTCTGCACCGGACGACACTTTACGGATCCAACCTCCGGGTTCCAAGCCCTCGGCGGATCCACCTTGAGCCTCTTCGCCAGCGGCGTTTTCCCGTGCGATTATCCCGATGCCGATGTGATCCTGATGGCCCATCTGGCCGGCTTGCGCATCCGGGAAGTGGCGGTGTCCATGCGGGCCCGGGAGGGAGGCGCCTCGATGCATGCGGGTTGGAAGCCGATCTATTACGGATTAAAAATGTTGCTGTCTATTTTCATTGTCATTCTGAATTATCCCACCTGGCGCAAATGGCGCCGGTGTTGGATAGAGAATCCATCGCCCGTGACCGGGAGCGCTGTACCATGATGTTGACCTTCCGCCAAATGCTGGCCTCCTTCGCCATCGGCATCGCCCTGCTGGCCCTGATCATCCGCCTGGTCCAACGGGGCCGGCTCGATATCGCCTACTGTTGGCTCTGGCTCGGAATCGGGATGGGCATCCTGCTGGTGGTGATCCAATACGACTGGGTGGTCAGGCTGTCCCGCCTGATCGGGGCCGTCGTGCCCACCACCACGGTGTTCCTGCTCGGTTTCGTGGTCCTCCTTCTGCTCTGTCTGCAATTCTCGCTGGTCATCTCCTCCCACCGGCGCCAGATCAAGCGGTTGACCCAACAACTCGCCCTGCTCCAACAATCCCAATCCGAAACCCGGAACCGGTTATCCCCGTCAATAAAGGACGGACACCCCACCCCTGAGCCTCCCGGTTAACCCATGCCCGTCACGCCTTCCCAACCTCACCAGACCCAGATTCTCCAGCGCGCCCAATATGCCAAGGGCGGATGGGGGCGGCGCTATTGGGATTTCAGGGACCGGGCCATCCTCGATTGCCTCACGCCCGGCGATTCCGCCATCCTCGATCTGGGATGCGGCGAAGGCCTCACGCTGGAAAAAATCCGCGCGCGTTTCCCGTCCGCCCACTTGCGCGGACTGGATGTGTTGCCGGAAAACATCGCCATCTGCCGTCAATTCAATCTGCCGGTCGAAGCGGGCGATGTCTATGACTTGAACCGGGTGGCCGATGCCAGCCAGGATGCCGTGCTCTTCATCGAGGTCATCGAGCATCTGGATCGACCGGAACGGGCCCTGTCGGAAATCCACCGGATCTTGAAACCCGGCGGAAAATTGGTCGTCGTCTTCCCGAATGACCGGATCTTCAAATGGGCCCGCTGTGCCACCGGCCGTTTCAAAGAAGCCGCATTCGATCCCGGACATGTCCGGCAATGGACCCCTTCCGCTTTACGAAAAACCCTGTCCGCCCAGGGATTCAACGTGATCCAGGCGCGCGCCTTGCCCTTCGGATTCTGGCCCATCAGCCTGCATGGCCTGGCCTGCGCAAGGAAATCTTAGAACGCGAGCTTTTTACCACCGAGGCACGGGGGCACGGAGGATGAAATTCTCCATCTCCCGACGCGGGCTGTCTCGAACGGAAGCCGTTCAATACAACCCGCGTGTTTACTTGAGAGAACAGAAATCACAGGAGCGCATTTCTCCTCTCAGCGCCTCAGATCTTCGAGTTTAATCCCGCGGTTCTCTCGCCGATCATTCGAATCGGACATCCATGGTTTTATAAAACCATCCGTCGAACGCCGCGACTCAATACCACTTCATTAAAATTGATCAATAAACCCACCCGCATTCCAGTCAGCTTGAGATAGGTCAGCAATTGAGCTGAATGAATCGCATTTAATGACTCAACGGCTTTGATTTCTACCACCACTTGATCGGCCACCGTCATGTCGATCCTCAAATTGTCTCCCACAGGTTCATTTTTATAAAGCAGCGGAATAGGTACCTGACGTTTGTACGGAATCTCTCGCAAATTGAGCTCACGGCCAAAACTGCGTTCATATATTCCTTCCAACAACCCGGGTCCCCAGTGTTTATGAACTTCCAACGCAGCTCCAATAATTTCCCTGGTAAGCTCCTCGTGAACCCATTTCATGGTCTCCCTTTTTTCCGTTATTTTGACGTTACTCCAGACCGTATTGTAGTCAACGTGATTTCTTCTGTGATCTCTTGTTCACTCAAAACCCAACGCGGTCTGGCTTTGCACGCTTCGTGCGAAGATGGACCGCCTCGGTTAATCCTCTCCGTGCCTTCGTGTCTCAGTGGTTAATTCCGCCATCTCCCGCTCCCTCCCCGTCCCCTAATTATTTCCGTGCCGCCCCAGGCCGGAAATTAAAATACCGCCCCACCCGTTCCCGGGCCGTCTTCCATAAAATCGAGGGCAGATCGCGCAACAACGGATGCGACCAGACGGCCTTGATGTTTTTCCGGAACCGAAGCCGCCGGAACTGCGCATACACCCGGGCCAGTTCCTCCCGGGTCACCGTCTCGCTGAGTAAAATGGCGCGATCCCCGCCCACCTCCCAGTTCACGTTCAACCGCGACCAATCCATGTCGTCCGACACCAGGCCCCGGTCCCGGGCCAGATCCCAAACCGGCGTTCCGGGAAAGGGGGTCAACACGTAAATGTCCACCAAATCGAGGGGGGTATCGCGGATGAATCGATACGTGTCCATCATCTGTTCAACCGTCTCGTGCGGCGAACCGATCACAAACGAGGCGTTGGCCTTGATCCCGTGGCGCTTGAGAATTTCGACCGCCCGCCGGTTGTGCTCAACCGTGATCCCCTTCCCCTTGAGAAACGTCAGGATCTCCGGGTTCCCGGATTCTAGCCCCAGCCCGCAGGATACCACATTCATCGATTTCAGCAGGGCGGCGGCCGGGTCGGTGACGGTATTGGCGCGGACGGAACAGGTGAATTTGACGCGGCGGGGCAAATCCGAGGCGGCAATCCGCCCGGCGATTTCGGCCAGCCGTTTGACATCGGCGATAAATAGATCGTCATAAAAACTGATCAACCGCGCACCCAACCCGACCAGCAGATGAATTTCCTCAAGCACCCGGTCCGGAGAATGGAATCGGACTTTATGCCAGAAACGGGAACTGGCGCAAAAGGCACAGCGGTAAGGGCATCCGCGGGAAGTAAACAGGTAGCGGTGCGACGAGGGCGGCAACAGATCATGGCGGGGAATCGGGATCGAATCCAAGTCCTCCACCGGCGGCCGCGGCGCGGTTTGAATCCGGCGCCCCCCATCGAAATACACCACGCCGGGCACCGCGTTCAAACGATCCACCGGGAATCCCCGACACACCTGAAAAATCCGCAAAAAATCGGACAAGGTCGCCTCGCCCTCATCCAGACCGGCGGCCGTAAAATCCGGCGTCAACGAAGCGGGAAGCATGCTGATATGCACGCCGCCCAACAGCACCGGAATCGAGGCCGCCCGGCACAGCCGCGCCTGGGCTTGGGCGATATGATAATTCTGACTGACGCAACTCAAGCCGACCAAGTCCGGCACATACTCCCGCAGAACCGATGGGAGGTCGCAATTGGCGATCCGAACCTCCCACTCCTCCGGGAAATCGCGATTGACCGCGGCGGCCAGGCCGGCCAACCCGATCGGCGCATAACGGGTTTCGACTTCGGATCGCTCGTCGATACTGGAAAAAAGAAGCAACTTGAGTCGGGACATACTACAAATCCAGGATCCGGGCGCCGCCGACGGAGGTGCCGCCCTGGTTTTCGAGATAGGGCCGGGTCTTATATTCGGTCATATTATTTAAATCGTGCAACATGGTGCGCAGGGTTTCCGCGGCTTCAATACTGGACGACAGCAGGTCCGTGACCACCTCGTTTTTATCCAGGGCGGCCATTTTATTAAGAACATCGAGACTGGCCAGAATGACGGTGGCCGGCTGGCCGAGGTGATGACAGGCCGTGCCGAGACTTTCCACCATCACCCGCTGGCGTTCGGTCTGGCGTTCGGCTTCCTCGGCGCGCAGACTATCGCTGATGTCGAGGAACGAAAACACCATTCCCACCAGTTCATCCTCGCTGTCCCGGTTGCTGGCGAGCGATATTTGAACGTGAAAAATGGACCCGTTTTTACGTTTGGCCAACGCCCGCCCCGCCCAGACCTTCCCGGCTTTGCCCGCCTCGATCAGAGTCGTCGCCAAGGCGGGGTCCGCCAGAAAATCGACGATATTCCGGCCGATCACCTCTTCAACCCGGTCATACCCCCACATTTGGGCCACCGCCGGGTTGACATATTCGAACTGGGCATCCAGCGTCGCGATCCCAATCCCGTTGCTGGAGTTTTGGATCGCATTGTGTTCCGTCCGAAGGAGTTCATCCGCCTGCCGGCGGAGCGTAACATCCCGGATAAAAAAGCACAGATAGCCCTGGGTCGAAAGCTTCAAATGGTTGACGGCGATCTCGGAGGGGAACAGGGAACGATCCTTTCGGGCACAATAACACTGAATCAAGGTGAATAGATCTTTTTCGAGATTAGCCTGCAAGGCCTTGACCAGCCCGGAATCCGCCCCGGATATAATATCGGTAATATTGAAATTTTGAAAGTCGGCGCGCTCATAGTGCAAAAATTCGCACGCCCGCTTATTGGCATCCATGATCCGGCCCGATAAATCGGCGATCAGGGCGCCATCGTACACGTGTTGAAATAACTCATGAAAGTTGCTGTCCAACTCCAACAGACCGAGCGCCCCCGTCGCGGAACGCGGCTCCGACCCCTTGCGGGCGGGCGCAATGAGTCTACGTCCCCGCTTAGGATCGATCGATTTCAGCAGATCCGGTGGGATATCGATCCGAATCGTCTGCGATAGCATGTCCCGCCGGTCAGCCATATTCAAAATCCCTACCATGATGAGCGCCCTGCCCGACAATCACGCAGGAAAAACGCTGTACCCGTCCAGTCGTCCTATAAGCACTTTAGATGCCAAACACTTGCCCGAAACTAAGTTCTTTGATTATTATCCATAAATTGAGCATCGTCCATTCTATTTTTCACTGTAACGCGAATCAGAATGCATCTGTGAGTTGGTATCCGCGCTCCGGTCACCGCAGGTCATTCTTGCCGGACTCGGTCGAGCAGGAATGTCAGAATTACTTACATTCCCGAAATATTCCACAGAACAAATTCTCATTTATGAGAAATTCTTTAAATTGACATGTTTTCCGCCTGCAATTACTGCGAACTCAACGACCGTCGGCGGGACTTAGTGCGGGAGGATGGTCACTTTTTTGAACCCCATATGGGCGTATCTGCGTTTTGATGCATGATCGCGTGAATCCAAGGAAGTCAGGCATTCCTGCCCGCCCGAGTCAGGCAAGAATGCCTGCCACCTACAGGAATACCGATTGCGACGTACACCGAATCGCAGAGGCACCCTCCCCATATCAATCGTTTATTTAATAATTGTCGAACTACCGCAATTCATGTACACTCATGGTATGGAATGTGCTCCCATAAACATCGGTGTATTCTGAATTAAAGATTGCGGACATAAAAATGAAATCTAAACAAGGAATGACCTTGGTCGAAGTGGTTGTGGCTTCGACCATTTTTATGATTTTTTGCGCCGGTTTCTATGCGGTTTATATCTGAGCCCTCCGGACTCACAAGCTCGCGGGTGATCATTACCGAGCGACCTTAATCGCGCGCAACCGCATTCAACGCGCGCTAAGCTTCGATTTCGGCAGCTTAGAGTTGATGGCCGAAAACAACGTCGCCATCGACTATGAAGGCAATCTCCTGCCGAATGGATTTTACCGACGCACCACAACCGTAACCACCAATATTGCCCCTCATTTGGTCAAAATGGAAGTGGAAGTTCGCTACCCCCATCGAGGAACCAATTTGAGCGTCCAGCCGATCAAGGTCTCAACCCTTATTTCGGATAAATTTTAATTGTTATGAAGGGCCATCGCATGAACAACGATCCGCAACGCAAACGCCTCCGCGGCTTCACGATTACCGAGATCCTCGTTGCGCTCGCCATCGCGACCCTGGTCATCGGCAGTACCACCATGGCCTTTATCAACGGGTTGCGGACCTGGCGCACGGAAATGATCAAAAGCGAGTTGAATATGGATCTGGAACTGGCCACGGAACATATTCGGCAGGATTTGCGCCTCTCCAGCGTCGGGATCGGCCTGATGTCTTTCTATCCCGCCACGGCGGCCGTCTACACCGCCTTCAGCATCCCGTTGGCCACCCCGGGCAATGATGGGCTCCTCACGCGCGATGCCTCGGGTAAAATCATCTGGGACAAAACCGTCATCTATCACGTCCGGCCCGGAAACCCGGATGAACTCCTCCGCACCTCCTTCAGCCCTCGCAAAACCAATGCCACCCCGGCCGAACTCTATCAGCAGCTCCGAAAAACAGTCGCGGCCACCAATACCACCGGTCTGCAAGCCGCCCGCCTCACCAATGCCAACGGCGTCGTTGAGGGAGTCGTTTCCAAGGTCATTTTCGCCAACCTGGTCAAACTCAATCTACGCCCGCCGGAAGTCAAATTCGATGGCTATGCCTCCAGCTACCGCAACCCTCAAACCATCAACTGGGGCAGTATCGTCCTCACCAACGGCATGCACGATCTGAAGTTCACCGTCATCGACAAAAACCCGTTGAGCACCGGCTATTCCGTCGGGATCGATAAGTTTGCCATGAGCGCCAGCGGGAGTCCCCGGGAAGGTGAGATGTATTTGCGTAATCCCGATCGCCCCACGTCCTCCGATGGCGGCCCCACGTTCGCCTATTCCATCTCCGGGGGATCGGTCTCCGCCCAGGTCATGTCGGCCTTCGGTGCCAATTGGAGCGGCGATTCCCAACTCACCTTCACCCCCCCCTCATCCAACCACTATATCAACTTCAAGGTCTTTAACGACCTCTGGTGCGACACCCATTTCGACGATCAAATCGGCCTTATCAACAGCAATACCAGTCGCCAGAAAATCGAATTCTTCACCAACTCCATCCCTTACATCCCCGATGTTTGTGTCGCCCTTGAGCAAGGCAAGACCTGGTGGGCGGACAACTGCACCGAAGGGGAGATTCCCTCTTTCGTGATCACCAATTCGGAGATCATCTATAATGTCATCTGGGGCGGCACCACACCCTATTCCAAGATCATCCTGAACGGCGTCTGGGCCCGCTTCTATTTCGAGGCGGGATCCAACGCCAGCCTCTTCATCGATGATGTGTATTTCGCCGAAAAGGGAGTCGGAGCCACGCCCCTCACCGGGACCGTCACCCGGATCACGTTCGAGGGGAACGGCCAAAAATTCATGTGGGCCAACACCGGTGCCTGGAGCGATTGGATCGATACTACCATTAATCGCGAAAAGAATTATCTCGTCTATTTCAAACGCAAAACCGAATTTGAAGTTTTCAGTTGTGCCCGCGGCTGGAGCAGCACCAATCACTTCATGAG
The DNA here is from genome assembly GCA_964497135.1 of uncultured Verrucomicrobiota bacterium. Lineage (GTDB taxonomy): Bacteria > Verrucomicrobiota > Kiritimatiellia > CAIKKV01 > CAIJXV01 > CAIJXV01. The sequence continues at coordinate 6,011 of CAZCDO010000045.1, read as the reverse complement.
CTACATCGACGGCGTTGAATCGCCCAACGTGGTGGGCATTAGCAGCATCGAGGTGCGCTATCCCGACCGGGGGGTCTATCGCTCGGGCATTTTCGATACCCATATCGCCAATCCCGCCTTTCGGCAGGTGAACTGGACCCATGTCGAAAACTTTCCCTATGGGGATGTCGATATTCGCGTTCGAACCGGGGACGCTCTCGATCTGAGCGACGCCGGCCCCTGGATTCTATCCGGTTATCATCAAAATCCATCCGGCAACAGTTTGGGCGGGGTCGGCGCCGGCCGGTATGTGCAATATGAAGCGCTTATTACCACCGATGCATTCCCCCCCTACGACCATTCCAATCATGTCGAAACCGCCTTCCTGCGAGATGTCACCATCGACTGGACTCCCCAGACCGGCATCTGCGACCTGACGGTGGATCTGTCCCAAGGCCCCACTTATGGAATCATCGCCGCCACCGTCGACGGCAATCGGTTCATCAAGGGGCTCGAAATCGACATGGAAATTTACAAGATTGGCCCCTTCGGCACCAATGTCGTCGCCGGTTTGATGGAAGTCCGCCCGCTGAATACCGCTAAATAATAAAAGGAGTACCGCCATGAAAAGAACAAACATCCGAACGCTGAAAGAACGGGCGGCAAACCAGGAGGGGTTTGCCTTGGTCGTCGCCATGGGAATTTTAACCCTTCTTTTGTTGGCCACTCTGGCCTTGACCACCATGACCAACCAGTCCGCCTTTCGGGTCCGCCGCATTAATCGCGACGCTCGAGCCCTGGCCTGCGCAGAAGCCGGAATCGCCGATATGATCTCCAAGTTGAGCGCCGATTATCTCGCTTGGGAGAATAACAGCATTTCCGTCTCGAACTTTGCAGGCGGCGCCTATGCGGTCGTCTCGGAGAAAAAAACCAATAACAACGTCCTGATCACCAGCGTGGGCACCTTTGGCAGCTCCCATCGGACTACCATCGTCGAACTCCTTGGGACCTCCGAGGACGAAAATAATGACCGGTGGGACATCGATGGTGCCATCCTGGCGGGGACGTATGTTTCTTTTGCCTCGGCCGCCTTCACGATCAACGGCAATGTCCATGCCAACGGGAATATCACCGAATCCTCGGGGGGTAAAAACGGTGATATTAACGGCACTGTATCTGCGGTCGGAACCATTGGAGATCTGAAAGGCACTCTCCAGCCGAGTGCACCGTTCCGGGACCTGCCGTCTTTCAACATCGAAAGTTTCCGCGTCCTGGCAACCAACGGAGGCGTTTATTATCCGACCAATAAAACCTTCTCTGGAGTGACGATCTCCTCCCCCAATGGCATCACTTACGTCAATGGCAATGTGACCATTCAAAACAAGAGCTATCTTAACGGTACGCTGGTCGCCAATGGGACGGTCACCATCGACAACAAATTCGAACAACACACCGTGGTGAACGCCAATTATCCGGCGATCATCTGCAAAGGGACGCTTGACGTCAATAATCGCACCCGTTGGAATGGCTTGCTCTATTCCGAGGGCAACATCATTTTTCGCAACAATATGGTCGTTCAAAATGGGGTGATCGCTAAATGCTATGTCGACATCAAAAACAATGTGACCGTCACCAAGGGCGGCAGTTATCCCCCGTGGGATCCGTTGAATCCCGCAGTCCCCCCCGAAGTGATCGTGGGCGGCTGGCTGAAATAACACACTGCAACGCTTGAGCAGATCCCCTCCTCCGGAGGGGACCTCAATCGGGCAGTCCTCCATTCGGAAGATCCCCTCCCCCGGAGGGGTCCGCGAAGCGGGGGGTGGGTTCTCCTCCTATTCCTTTGCCGGAACGATTCCGCAGGGTCTCCATCGGGAAGAACCCACCCCGGCCTTCGGCCATCCCTCCAAGGAGGGGACCTCAATTCCGGCAGATCCACTCACATTGGGATCGGCCCTCTATTCGGAAGATCCCCTCCTCAGGAGGGGTCCGCGAAGCGGGGGGTGGGTTTGGCTACACCCTAAGCATGGTCATCATTTCAGAATAAACATCGTTCCCCGATTCGGATTCGGGGTGAAGAAGAGGGCGGTGCCGTAATCCGGCGCGCGCACATCAGGCGGCATGAAGCAACTCAATCCATTGGACACCGAAACCGTTCCCAGGAAGAACCGGTTGGTTGTATTGACCATCACCACATTGGTATTTCCTGTCAGGTATTGATCCCGTTGCGCTTGCGGCACATTGATCCATACAGCAATGCGCCCCCCGCCACCACCGCCCAGAGAACCCGGATAGGCAGTTCCCCGATCACCGCCCTCGGCGCGCAAAGAGCCGGTTGCAGCGCCCCTGAACGTTCCGGAATAGATCAGAATCGATCCGCCAGACCCACCCCCATTGTATTGCGAACCATTCACGGCATTGACCAAAATCGTGCCGTCGAGTTGCACTTCGCCCGAGGCGTCGATCCAGACCACGCCGCCGCCATGGCCCCCTAGATTATCATAGTCCCCTCCCCCGCCGCTCCCCGGCGTTTGAGGTATATTGGTAGATCCATTAATCCCACCCCCACTCGCACCAAGCGAACTATTGCCACCCTTACCCCCATGCCCTCCACCACTTCCTCCATTGCTATTGCCCCCGCCGCCTTTTCCGGGTCCGGTATGCGTGAAATACCCCTTGGAATTCAGGTTGATCAATCCGCCGGGATCTAAGGTGAAATTCCGACAGATGATCCAAACCCGGTTTGACATCTGGGAGGGATACGAATACGGACCATCCGCCGTGATCAGTCCATTGGTCCGGATGGTCACTCCATTTTGAACCGTCAAAGAGGTATTCCAATTCGTAAATATCAGCGACGCACCGTTGCTGACCACAAGCGAACTGATCGACTCAGGCGAGCTGATTCTGACCACACTGCCGGTTCGCAGGAAAACACTATCCAACGGCCCCGGTCGACCGATCGGCGTCCAATTCGTGGCCGACATCCGCCAGTTGCCCTGGCCTGACCAGACTCGATTCGTTCCGGTGACGGTTGAATAAAAACACGCGATAAGGTTGCGCGGCTGGCTCATCGTCACGGTCAGCGGATTATTGGTCGCGTCGTTCATGGGCACATCCCCCCCCCAACTGGCGAAAGCCCATCCCGGATCCGCGACCGCCTGAAGCACTGAGACCGGGGTCCCATCCACATACCATCCGTTGGAAGAGAGTGTGGCGTTTCCGCCCACCGCCGCCGAAACAGTCAGATAATATTCGTTGGTCCAATTCCAAGTCACGGTCAAATCCTCGGTCACCTCGAACACCGCCTGGGTCGTCGTGTCGCTCGTGACGAAACCGCCCGCCGTCTGGTTCAACCGCCAGCCGATACAGGCATGGCGCACGCCATTGGCTTCATCGGCTGGCGTTGAAACGGTGTTGGTGAAGAAAGATCCGGATGGGATATCGGGCCAATTCTGGTAACCCGGAACCGGATTGCCATACAGCCCCGGACTGCCGGCCACGGTAACCGTGAAGCCCGATGAAATCTTTAATATCCGAACCGTACCAGTGTCAGGAGGGCTATAGCTGTTAGTGGTCTGACTGGCGGAAATCCGCCCCAGGAAAGTGTCCGGCGGAGGGATCACCACCATGCCCTCCGGCGTCCCGCCGGCCAACAGGGTATCCATCTCGCTGTCCGTAAATCCAAGCGCCACCGCGATCCGCCCACCGCCCCCGCCGCCAGTAATCGAATAGGTGGTATTCCGATCTCCGCCATTGGCCCGCAAAACGGCATTGGTGTCGCCGGTTAAACTCACACAATCGATGAAGATACCGCCCCCCGCTCCGCCGGCATTATACGTCCCCCCCCCCAACCCGTTCGCCGTGATCCGCCCGTTCAAGGTCAAATCCCGCGCTTTGAGCCAGACCGCCCCGCCGCCATGCCCGGCCGTCCCATCATAATTTCCACCGCCGCTTCCCGGCCGGAAGGGCGTATTGGAGGAGCTATAGGGGTTGCCACCCGCGGCCGATGATGAATTCCCACCCTTCCCCCCATGCCCGCCGCCCGCGCCTGTATTGCTTCCCCCGCCCCCCCCACCCCTGCCCGGTCCGGCGCCACCCCGATAGCCCCTCCCAACCGCAAAGAATCCGGAGTTGGTCGCAACCACTACGTCGCCGAAATGGAACTTGGGCGCGCCGCCGTTGGTGGGGTTCGCATAGGAATAAATCCAGGACTGCGGATATATGCGCGTCACCCCGCCGGTGGCCGCGAACAAAGCGCTATAACTCAGCGTCGTGGAATTGGTCACTCCGGCATAAATCCGCAAACTCGATCCATTGGTGAGCACGAGCTCGCCTTCCGCTCGGAACAGGGCAAAGGATTTCTGACCCGATCCGCCCACCGTCAGAATGCCCTTATCGAAATACAGGTTCCCGTTTACAATCACGGTGGGATTGGTCAGGTTGGCGCTCGTGATCGCACTCGCGGTCCCGGACGCGGTCATCAAGGGCATTCCCCCCACGCAGAACCAGGCATTGCTGAGAATCTTCATGGTGGTTTCGACCGTCAAATTTGTGAAATCGGTGTTTTCGATGGAAACCGGCCCGGCGCTGACGATCAGATTGGTGATCGTCCATGAGGTGAATCCGCCGACAAAAAGGCGCGCGCCCTCGAACTGGTTCAGCGTTTCGGACAACAGCGCGCGACTCGACAGATAGAGCGTACCGACCTGCCCTTTTTTACCAACACCTGAACCGGTCGAAACGGAAAAACTCACACCGACCGGGTGCACAAAATTGGAGCATTCAATGGCCATCCGGCCGCCACCGCCATCACCGCAATCGCTTAGAGCCGCATTACCACCCCGCGCGCGGACGATGCCACCGGTTCCCGTGAAAGAATTGCAGGTGATATAGATCGATCCGCCGGACCCGCCCCCTCCATAGGTGCCACTATTTCCACCATTGGCGGAGATCGAACCATTGACCACCACTTTATCCGCGACAATCCGAATCGCGCCGCCGCCGTTTCCGGCATACGTACCACCATCATTATGCCCGTAACCCCCCGTGCTGCCCGGCGTAGTGGGCGCATTGGTATCGCCATACACCGCGGCGGGGGCCACCGCACAGGGTCCGCCCAAGCCGCCATGCGACCCGCCCGTTGCCCGGCTTCCCGAGGAATTCCCCTTGCCCGGCCCCGACACCGTGGTCACGCTGGAACGGTAACCCAGTGCGTCGGCAAAAATACTGCCGCTGGGCTCGATCATCAAATTCGAACAGACCACATAGACACGGTTGGACATATCGGACTCAAGAAACCCGAAGGCCGGACGTAAGCGACCATTTTTCTGAATCGTCACATTGGTTGCCTGGAGTTTGGTGGACCAATTGGTGAAGGCGACCGTCGCGTTGGTAATCGTGAAAGACGCCAGATAATGGGTATCTTCGGCGAGGCTGATATACCCGTTAGTGACCAGAACCGTATCCCCGGGCTGGGGATAATTGTCGGAGGGCGTCCAGTTCGACGCGATCGTCCATAACCCATTGGACGCCCCCACCCACGTCCGCGTCTCCGGCGCCGCCAGCGTTCTGCCGGCGGTTAACCCAAGTACGGCTACGACCATTCCCCACAACAACAGAAAAGACGAACCTAATGATCGCATTTGCTTTTTCATGGGTACCACCTTTGTAAAATCGGCTTCAGCATGGGGCGAAAGGCCAAATCGAACAGAACGGTTAATCATATTGCTTCGATTCCATAAGTTATAGGCGTAAATCCCACCAATTTCTAACAAATTAACATTAATTCTGGCGAAAATCAAGCTTTTTAGGGTCATTTTTGTCGTTTTATGAAAAAGTGCGGAAGTCGGATGAGCCAGTCTGCCCCCCTATAGAAGAACCCACCCCGGCCTTCGGCCACCCCTCCGTTGGAGGGGACCTCCATTGGGAAGAACCCACCCCGGCCTTCGGCCACCCCTCCGTTGGAGGGGACCTCCATCGGGAAGAACCCACCCCGGCCTTCGGCCACCCCTCCGTTGGAGGGGACCTCCATT
>CAZCDO010000044.1:2907-23689 GCA_964497135.1 uncultured Verrucomicrobiota bacterium | reverse complement strand
GCCCGAAGCGTGGTGATATCGTCTGGCTTTCTTTCACTCCGCAGGCTGGTCATGAACAGGCGGGCCACCGGCCCGCGTTGGTTCTTTCCCCTGAGTCCTACAATCGCAAGGTGGGCCTTGCCTTATTTTGCCCAATAACCAGCCAGATTAAGGGGTATCCGTTTGAGGTTCGCGTACCACAGGGATGTCAGGTTTCAGGGGTTGTCTTGGCTGATCAAGTTAAAAGTTTGGATTGGAAAGCTAGACGGGCAACGTTTTGCTGTGAACTTCCGGCGGAGGCTGTTCACGATGTCCTCAACAAGCTTGGCACATTGACTGATGAATGAGATTATAGGAGCGCTCTATGAGCGCCTCCCCGCTAAGGCGCCGTGTCTTTGTTCACCACTTCGCGGGGGAGCAGCAGTTCCTTTCCATTCCGGGCCAGGCACGGCGGGATGGTAACCAATTGGCGTAAGCCCTGGCTGTTTTCGAATTTCCACAAGCGACCATCCTGGCCCGGGGGCACGGGTACGCTGAACCAGCCCTCTTCCTGTTTGCCGAAATCAAAGACCGGCTTGCCGTCGGGATCGTTCAGGGTACCGGATATCCGCGGCGCCCATTGCGCCACCCGGGCCGCCCAACCGGCTAATATTTTAGTCCCTTTCGGAACATAACAATACAGGGTCCACCCCCCCCGGAAAAAGCTTGAGGCGCTGGGGGTATCAAGCGCCGAGGGCATCATCACCGGCAAACCTTCCGGCCAGACGATGCGGGTATAATCCCCCCCATCCCGCAATTCCACCCGATGCAATCCTTCGTACGGCGTGCGCAGGGAAACGGCATGGGTTTTGCCGTCGGGTTGCACAAGCGAACTCTCCGCCACCGGATTCAGAGAGACCTCCAGCGGCGAATAGAGTTGAATTTGATGCGGCCGCAAATTCCAGACCCGCTGCACGGTGACTTGCAGGACTTCATTCGTCGGAGCCTGCGCGACCCAGATGTAATAGGTATGTCGATCTTGCGGAACAGAAGGGAACTTTCCGGTTGAAACTTCGGGTAAGTTGAGCGGAGTTGCCGGTACATAATCCTGGCTGAATTCCACCGGGGTGAATCCCATCTCGACCGGTTTATTGGCGGCAATCCCCTGTTCCAAGATGGTTTTGATTTCCTCTTCGGTCACCGGAGTTTCATTCTTGAGGACATATTTTGCGTCATGGGCAGCGCCTTGTCCAACGGTCCGAGCCCAGATGCCATAGGCATGAATCATCATGGTCGTCCGGATGCGGTAGGCGAAGGTGATCATCTGGTTTCGCGCCCCGGCATCACCGCTGGCGGCCTGGAGGTTGTAGAGTTCCATGTAACGGGTATAGAGGACGAGATCGGATATCCGCGCCAGAACCTCCGGCTGCTTTTGAGCCAGACCCCGGGCTTCCGCCAAAAACCGGTACATACGCCCTGCCCGATCACTTCCGGCCCGGCGGGTCCGGTCCAGGTTGAGCAAGGTGTAGAATTTTTTCATGGGCTCACGGGCCGGACCGAACGCCTTGTCCACGAAGTCATCGATCAGGGCAGTGACTTGGGACGCTTCGTTGGTATCCCACATGACCCGGGCGGCGACGTAATAGCCCAAACCATAGGGTCCCCAGGCATCACCGGATTCGCAATCGTAAAAACGGACACCTTTTCGATGAAATTCACGGATTGAGCTGGCCGTATCAACCGGGTTGGCGGCTTTTGCGGCGCCGGGCAGATTCCAATCCCAATCCACGACACTGAAATAATCATAGATCCCCATCGTGGCCCCCTGTCTCTGCCAGCCTTCAATGATTTGATCCAGGGAATACCCACCTCGAATAAAGGCTGTTGTGGCGCTGATGATGACCTTGGGGTGAACCGCGATTGTCGGCGGGGCGCAATGGCGATTATAGGCATACATGCCCACATATTTATCGCCCAACCCCAGCTTATTGATGGCATCGGCAACCGCGTTGGCCAGGGTAAGGGCCCGGTCGCTGGGGCTGCCCATTTTGGCACAGGGTTCGCATTCACACCAGTTGTCGCCATCGCTCGGATCGAGCGAAATCGAATCGAGTTCCGGATGGGCCTTGAATTGGTCGACGGCATGCCGGACTACCAACTCGCGCAGACCGGGATTGGAGATGCAAAACTTGGCGTCCCCCCCCTTGCGGCGGGTGCCCCCGACCAGGGACAGGTATTCGGGATGCGCCTCGAACTCGGCCCGGTGGGCGCCGATGATGCTTTCGTAGGAATGTCCACTATTGAGTTGAAAGCCCTGAATATGCCGGTTGCGGAGACACCACTCGCGATAGGGTTGGTTGTTATAGCCCCAAAACCCCCAGTTGTACCAGATGCGCCGGGCATAGAAATCCGGGCTTTCCTTCACATCCACGGCGATTTCCATCCGATCGAGCGATGGGACCACTTCCCAGGTTTTGCCGGGGAAAAACTGGCGATATCCAAACCGATACAGCAGATCCCAGACGGCATGTTCAACCGCCGCATCGGTGGCGCCGATCAACCACAACCCCTTTTTGTTGGAGAAGAGAACATAATCCTCCCGGTGAAAAGGGCCGGGCTGAAAAACCGGCTGAAGGGGCAGTTGGGTGAACTGCCCAGGACTCCCGACCACGATTCCGGCCTCGCCCGAATTGGTGGACACCACAAAGGGGGCGCCACTGATCCGACCGAGGTAAGTCGCGAGCGTGGTTGCACTGCCGATGGTCTGGGGCGATGCATTCGAGCTGATGACGATGGGCATCCGGGCCTGCCCTTTTTGGGCCAGGAGCGCCGGCTTGGGGGCCGCTCCGGCCGACATCATGAGGCATCCGGCAAAAATCCCCAATAGCCCCACCCATTTCCCCATTTGAATTTGATTCACGTCTGGATTTTGCATGTGTTCTCCTTATAAGGATGGACGCCGACACATTACAGGAAACGTTTAACAAAAGTCGATTTTTTCATTTTTGCCTTGAAATTAGGGAATTAATTCCCTAATTTCCAGGTCATGTTGCATCGGCACCTTCAGGACATCCTTGCGCAACGGGTCTCACAGACTCCAGTGGTCGCTTTGTTGGGGTCCAGGCAAGTTGGTAAGACCACACTGGCACGCGAACTAAGACTGGCGAAACCAACCCATTATCTGGATTTAGAGCGGCCTTCCGATTTGGTTAAATTGGCAGATCCCGAACTGTATCTTGGCAGGTTTGCCGATCATCTGGTCATTTTAGATGAAATCCAGCGGCTTCCGAATCTGTTTCCTGTTCTTCGCAGTCTGGTAGATGAGCGGCGACGGACTGGAGAACGAGAGGCGCAGTTTCTGATCCTGGGGTCCGCTTCGCCGGAATTGCTTCAGCAAAGTTCGGAAACCCTTGCGGGACGCATCAGTTATCTCGAACTCGATCCTTTCAATCTTACAGAAGTCGGCGGAAACGAACAGATTGAACGTCATTGGCTGCGGGGCGGCTATCCGAATAGTTATCTGGCTCCCGATGATGCCGCATCCATTCAATGGTGTGGGGATTTTATCACCAGCTTCGTTGAGCGTTATCTCCCTCAACTGGGAGCGGCTGCTTCTTCGCAGCAATTACACCGACTTTGCACCATGTTGGCGCATCAGCAGGGGACCACCCTCAACCTCAGTAAAATCGGAGGCTCCCTCGGCCTGGACGGCAAGACGGTACGTCATTATCTTGACTTGCTGGAAGGGCTCTATCTATTGCGCACTGTCCCGGCATGGAGTCGTAATGCGGGTAAACGCCTGGTCAAGGCCCCCAAAGTCTATTGGCGCGACACCGGGCTCCTTCATGCCCTTGCCGGATTATCCGGCATCGAGCAGGTCCTCGGGCACCCTCTCTGCGGCCACTCGTGGGAAGGATATTGCCTGGAGCAGATACTGACCCTTCTTCCCGCCGGAACCCATTTCTGCCACTACCGTACCCACGCCGGCGCGGAAGTCGATCTCGTTCTCGAGGCTCCCTCGGGGGAGGTCACGGCCATTGAGATCAAACGCACGCTTGCGCCTAAACTCACGCCCGGTTTCCGCGAGAGCATGGAAACACTCGGCGCCACTCGCGGCTATATCCTGATGCCGGGAGGCGAGTCTTTCCCACTTTCAGATTCGGTCACGGCACAGCCCTTGGTGCATCTTCTCAAGCTCTTTGTCTAGACGGGTTTGCCAGTCTGGGGACATTAGGGTCAGGTTAGTAGTCCACCCGGCTGTCCCCGCTGGCTAAGGAATGTGGGAGGTGCGCTCCGCCGCGCCGATCTGATGAAGGATTACGATTAAGATGGTTCATTCTGGATAAGTGTGGGTGATTGGCCTTTCTTCAGGAAGGCGGGGAGTTTCTCGCAGGGTTCCACAGGGTTCAGACGCTTGTTCGCAGAGCGAAGAACGGCCGTGCCATTTCGTCGAAACGGCGAAATGTCCCGTCCGGCTTTCTTTAAAGAGGTAAGGTCTTCTGCTCCACTTGGCTTCACAGAACACCGGGACGGGTGATTCCGCTTCTGAGCGGGATCGCACGGCCCTGCTTTACTCTGGTTGAACTCTATCTGAACTTTGTGCAACTCTGCGAGAGACTCTCCATTCCCTGGTTTCATCGACTTTGAAAGGACTCGACCTTCAGTAACCCACAGTAATGCAGAAAGAGCCGTAAAGGGTAACTACCCCCGATGACCACCTCCGGCCCCCTCGCTGGCCCTGACAGATATTCTGTCCCTAGCCCCAAAGACGCCGGTAGTTCTACTTGCTTTCGACCAAATCGCCTTCCACGTATTGGTGAATCATCCCGGAAAGGAGGGTCTGATACGGCAGTCCTTTTTCCATGGCTTTCTTTTGAATCCCTTTCAAATCATGATCATACAATCGGATCGTGATACGCCGATCTTTGCGAAAGGTATTTTGGGCCATGGCTCGAATCCGCGCAATTTCCTGCCGGGATGGAGTTGACACCTCTAGTGCGCCTCGCTCATAAGCCCCTAGAATGTCTTTTTCTTCTTTATCGAGTTTCATTTGAACCGCCTTCTTTCTGAAAGTCTTTGGTCGCCTTCCGGCTTGGAATGATGGTTTTCAAGAATATGTGATTGGCCTCAATCACATGCGGAATCAGGTAGATATAACCTTTATATAACGCATTTGACAACGTGCCTAAATTGCCTGTGTCCCTAAGTCACCACCATCCGGTAGCTGATGCTGCGGCCGCCACCTTCGTTCCGTGCCAGCACGCCCTGGGCGATGAGGGCTTGAATGTCGCGGAGGGCGGTGTCGTTCGAACACACGGTCAGTTGGGCGTACTTGGCGGTGGTCAGCTTGCCCTCGAAACCATCCAGAAGTCGGTTGATCACCCTGCGCTGACGCTCGTTGACGGGAGCCATGCCGATCCGTTGCCAGACTTGCGCTTTGCGAAGCACCACAGCCAGCGTTCCCTCGGCACGCGTCAAGGCACGGTTCAGACATTCCAGGAACCACCTCAGCCACGGGGTGATATCCAGCCCGCCCTTTTGGGAAACTTCAAGCACCTCGTAGTACGCGCGGCGTTCCGCCTCGATCTGCGCCGACATGCTATAGAACCGTTCCGGCCGGCCGTCGGCACGGGCGAGAGCCAGATCGGCGATGGCGCGCGCGATGCGGCCATTGCCATCCTCGAACGGGTGAATCGTCACAAAATGGAAATGCGCCACACCCGCCTTGATCACGGGATCGATGGCCGACGAAGCATTGAACCATTTCAGAAAGGCCTCCATCTCGTCGGCCAACCGCATCGCATCCGGTGCCTCAAAATGGATGCGCTCGCGCCCGATCGGTCCGGAAACCACCTGCATGGGACCTGCATCCGCGGGGCGCCAGGCGCCAACCGTGATCTTGCGCAGCCCGCTCCGGCCGACAGGAAAAAGCGCCGCATGCCACCCGAACAGTCGTTCAGCCGTCAGGGGTTGGTCAAAGTTCCTCGTCGCATCGAGCATCATCTCCACAATGCCGTCCACCGCGCGCGGGCTTGGCACCGACCCGCCCACGTCAATCCCAAGCCGACGGGCCAACGATGAACGGACCTGCTGCATATCGAGAATTTCGCCTTCGATAGCGCTCGACTTGACCACTTCATCCGTCAGAACGGCCAGATTGGCCTCGCTGCAGAGCCGGAATCCAAGTCCCTCCATCCGACCCAAAAGCCGGCCTTGGGCGTGACGCACCTCGGCCAACAAAACCGCCAATTCATCCGCCGACCAACGCAACGCCGGCCAATCCGGTTCCAAATGAATGTATTTCGTCTTCATGTCGCCATAAGACTTTCATTAAACTACCCGCTTGTCAACTATTCGCCGCATATTATGCGGTAAATATAGCCAAGAATCACCGCAGTCGTTAAATAAAATACAAGAATGACCCCCTTCGGCCCAAAGATGGTCGGGACGGAGCCCGACCCTCCAAAATCTAAGCGAAGATCGTTTTCGCGACTGGAGGGACGACCTCTAGCCCGGCTTTCGCAGAAAGCCGGGTTAGACCGGTTTGCCGGTCTGCACATTCACCGGCACTCCGCCCAAGGCGATGCTTCGGTTGGCGGCCATCCCGATCAAGACCGCCTGGATTCCTTCTTCCAACGTGGCCCGTTGGCCCAGAAGATCGGCCGGCGGCCGGCGTTTGAAGATGAAATTCCAAATCTTCGCATCGGCGCCCCCGTGGGACCCTTCGAGGGCCGGCGGGGTCAGATCCGTTACCTCATGGTTGAAAGGATGCCGATATTCCACCTTTTCGCGGTGCTCCCCGCTTTGGACCAGGGATGCCTTCTTCCCCCCCTTTTTACTGCCCACCGCCCAACTGGTGCTGGCGTTGAGATTCCATTCCAAACGACCGTTCGTTCCCTCCAATGCCACTTGTTGCCCTTCGAAGGAGGCATAGGCGATCAGGGAATACACCATTTTGACTCCGTTCTCAAAAGAGACGGTCAGGTTGGCCGTGTCCGTGATATCGATGTCGTTCCCAAAGACACAGCGGTCGCGAAAATAACCGTCCACCTTTTCGACGTCCTGGTAGAGCTTCTTCATGTAGGGGTTCGCAAAAAGATCGGCATAGTGCGGGCATTTTCGGGCATGAGCACAGGATGAACACCGCGGACCCCGGAAGGGTCCGTTCTTGCCGTAGTAAAGGAGTCCCCCCTGCGCCGTCACGGTTTTGGCCCGACTGCCCACCCACCAGTTGACCATGTCGAAGTGGTGACTCGCCTTTTGCAGTAACAATCCACCGCTATTCTTGAAATTCCGGTGCCAGCGTCGGAAATAATCCGCCCCATGAAATCGATCCAGATATTCATTAAAGATCACATGTCGGACGGTGCCAATCCGATGATTCCGGAGTTCCCGCTTGAGCGCCTCGGCGCTCGGGAGACAGCGCAGATTATGGGTGACCAGGGCCTTTCCAGACGAGGCGCGGGCAGCCTTGCGGATGGCCGCCACCTGGTCCCAAGTGGTGCATAACGGTTTTTCACAATACACCTCGAGACCCGCCTGGAGCCCTTTGATCACATATTCGGCATGGGTGGCATCCGGCGAGGCGATCAGGAGCACATCCGGTCGGGCCTTGCGAATGAGTTCGTCCGCCGAACGGAAGATCGGAATCGAACTATTGACGATCTCGTTGCATACCTCGGCGCGGGCGGGATTGATATCATAGAGCCCCACCGCTTCCCCTTCATTGGCAAATTTTTCGATCAGGGGCGCCACAAACATATAGGCAGCCCGGTTCCCGGTTCCAATCACGGCAAAACGACGACGCTTCGACATACTCACAGCTCCTTACTTGACGACGGGTGAAAATTGCCCGACAAAATCAGCCAGTTCGATGGTTTTTCCGGTCAGACGCGAGGCTTCCATGGCAAAACCCATCATGTGGCTTTCCTCCGAACGCTGGATCGAAGACTCCATCGCGGCGGCATCGGGTTTGTTCATCTCCTCGTACAGCGCCTGAATCAACCCCGGATCGCCTCCGCCGTGTCCGGCATACCCGCCGGCGGGAGGAACAATGTCCCAGCGGGTCCGTTGATAGGTGTGGTGCTGGATGAACAGGATGTCGGTTCCCTCGGTCTGGCGCTCGGTCCGTCCGGTTAAAAATCCCCGCGTGCCGTAGATCTCAATGCACCGGCCGGCATCGAATGCCGTCATGGTGAAGGTGGCGGTCACGTCGTTGGCAAATCGCATACAGGCGACCTGATGATCGACCGCCGTGTTATCGCACCGGAACACACACCGCCCCCACGGGGACGTCCGCAGCCAGTCTTGAATTTGTTCAGGGGTGGCCCCGGCTTCCGCATCATAGACGGAGGAGAGCCAGGCGCGTTCCCGGGTGGCATACAGCCCGGCATTAAAATCGCAGGTGTCACCGACCGGGCATCCATCGGCACAGCGGGCGGGCGCCCCGGCGGGTGCATTTTTTGCCGTAAAATAGGTCAAGGAGCCAAAGCTCGAAACCGATTTGCAGGGACTGCCGATCAGCCAGGAACAGATATCGAGGTCATGACACGATTTGGCGATGATCATGGGCGACGTTTTTTCAGTGACCGCCCAGTGGCCCCGGACATAGGAATGGGCCTGGTGCCAGGGACCCAGCGATTCGATGGCATTGAGCGTGATGATATCGCCGACGATCCCCGAAGCGAGGATCTCTTTGATTTTGCGATAAAACGGGGTATAGCGCAAAATATGGCAGACCAGCACCCGGCGTCCCAGCCGTTCGGCGAGACGGGTCAGTTCCAGGACCTCTTCCGGCCGCGTGGCGATAGGTTTCTCGAGCAGGATATCGTACCCTTTCTTCAGAGCCTGCTGACAGGGTTCAAAATGGGCGGAATCCTGGGTGCCAATTACCATGATGTCGGCCAGTCGATCGGCAGCGAGAATGTCCGCATCGCTCCGAAAGGCGCGAAAAGCGGGATTGTTCGAAATGGATCGGATTCGCTCCACCCGTCCCGGTTGGGGATCAGCGGCGGCAACGATCTCGTAGCGGTCCGGTGTTTGCGCGGCCAGGGATAGATAAGTATAGGTGCGCCCTCCGCACCCTATGGCAGCCAGTCTCAGTCGTTTCACGTTGTTCTCCTCTCCCACTCCGCCCCGACCAAAAATTCGGTGCACTTCGCAACCGGCTCCCCAGTAGGTCACTCATCCTAGTGCCTGACATGTCCCCGCTCCCCCCGGAGTCGGGCAGGAATGCCCGACTTACTTGGATTCACGCGGTCACTGCACCTCATCGCAGATGCGCCCCGATGATCGAGGCTCCTGCTCGCTCCTTGCCCATTCATCGGGCATTATGTTACAATTAAGGCTTTAAAATGAAAATAGCTCCAGCGCGTCAATCTTTAACCGGAACACATGCCGATCCCCACCCGTTTCACACCCGCGTGCGGGATATCGGCGAGCCGGAGCAGTTTTTTGTCGGCCTGCCCGACGCGCAGATGCCGCATCCGCATAATATCCTGATGTTTTGCAAACAGACCCTGGATGTATCGCCCACGAGCGCGGCGCATCACCGCCACATGTTGATTGTCAACCTGGAAACACAAGCGGAACTGTTGCTCGACAGCCATCGCCTCGTCCTGGCGCCCGGCCAGGCCCTGCTCGTGTTCCCCTTTCAAACCCACTGGTATTGCGTCAAGCCGGGCAATCAAGTCATCTGGCTGTTCATCACCTTTGAACTGCAAGCCTCCGACCATCTCGAGAGTATGCGTAACCTGCCCGTCGCCGTGCCGCCGGATCTGAACCCGTTCCTCAATACCCTTTTGCACGAATACACCCTGACCCGCAAAACCATGAGCCCGGCGGACGAGGTGACGGTACTGGTGTCCTATCTTCTCCTGCGGCTCTTTCGACAAAGCCGGCAGGCCTCCATCGCCCATTGGGAACCGCGCCCGGCCCTATCGACCCATCGCCTCGTCCAGCGGGCCTGTCGGCTCATCACGACCCACCTCGAAAAACCCCTTTCCGTCGCCGGAATAGCGCGCGACTTGTCCGTTTCCGCCGGGTACCTGCGGAATTGTTTCCGCCAGGTCACGGATTTGAAAGTCACCGAATACATCCGCCGCTCCCGGGTATTTGCCGCCTGCGCGCTGTTGAGCCGGACCGAATTAAATATCACCGAAATCGCCGATCAATGCGGCTTCAGTTCCATCTATGCCTTCAGCCGGGCGTTTACGCGCGAGGTGGGCCAGTCGCCCACGAATTACCGGGCCCACTTGTGGAAACAACATAACATCGGCCAGCCCGCCGCTTTGTCCCCCCGCTCCGCGCCCTTGGCGTGAGAAAATCGAAAAAATCCCCCTGACCCACCCCCCGCTACGCGGACCCCTCCGCTGGAGGGGATCAATTATCGATGAATCCCCTTGGCAGCGGTGATCGAATTTCGCTGGGTCCCCTCCCACGGAGGGGTGGCCGCAGGCCGGGGTGGGTCTTCCCCGTCTTCCCTGAGCCTCGCTTGATCTAATGCGTTTGGGTTAAAAATTGATGCGATTGGGTTATTTCTTTGGGTCTTTCTTTATCGCCCTCGTTCAGCTATACTTACAAATGAATAATACAAGTCGAATGATCGGTTTGATGATCGGACTTTGGCTGGCCGGATACGGACTGACCCCGGCGGCCGTGCAAAATTGGGATCTGAGCACCACGACCGGATACCAGCACGGGGACGGAACCTGGAGCACGGATGCGGCGGATACCAACTGGACCGCCGCCGGCACGGCGCCCCGCCTGGCTTGGAGTCAAACCAATGAGGCCACCTTTAGCTCCCTTCTCGCCGGATCGTCCCAGGTGACGCTCAGCGGAGCTTTAACGGCCACCTACGTCCTTGTGTCGGGCAATTTCTACACGCTCGGCATGAACCCTGCCGAGCTCGAGGTCGGAGCCAGCGGCATCGCGCTCTCCGGCAAAACCAACAACTTCACCATCCGCAATGGATCCCGGGTGACCCTATTGGCCAGCGTTTCTCCCGCCCTGAAAGTCAGGGGTTCTTACAATAGCCTGTTGATTGACAATAGCACCGTCAGCAACGTGAATGACGCGGTCATCCTGATTGGGTTTACCGGTGGGACCCGGGGGAATTCGCTGATCGTCACCAACAACGGCCGGCTGTATGGGGTCGCCCAGATCGGTGTGTTCGTTAACGACAGCAATGAAACGGCGGTGGTGGTGGGCGGCGCCGGTGTCACCTCGTACTGGGATATGGCCAGCGTCCTCTACAACTTCAATCTGGGCAACGGCAACAACGATGGCAACAACACCTTGCGGATTGATGGCGCGGGCTTTCCGGGCAGTGCCATTGTGACCAATATCAACAAGGCGTTTTACGTGGGGGGCAACCCGAGAGGCAGAGGCGACCAGCTCATCGTCACCAATGGAGGTTTGCTTTATTCCTCCGTGACCCTGAGTTTTGTCAACAATGGAACGACGGCCGGCAGTACGGACAACGGCTTTGTGGTGACGGGCACGGGTTCTTTGTGGGAGGCTGGCGCAGCCGCCGTCTCCGCTGGCGGAGCCGGCACCACCAATAATGTCATCCAGGTTCGGAACGGTGGCGTGGCGACCAATCTGGGGGCGATCACAATCGATGGCGTTTCGAATGGTCTGGTCGTTGCCAATGGCGGCAAGCTGTTCTCGAAAGCCACGACCCTCGGCAATGCCGCCGGGGCGACCTTAATTTACGCTTCGGTCTCAGGTGGAAATTCGCTTTGGAACTTGGGCGGTCAAAATTTGACGGTGGGCGCCCTCGGCCGCACCAACAACTCCCTGCTGATTGACCAGGCCGGCACGGTTGACAATGTCGCAACGTTAACGGTCAATACCAATATTCGCTGGTGTTGAATGGGGGCACGCTGGGCGTGACAACCCTAACCTTCACCAACAGCGTGTTGTTCAGCGTGGGCAGTGGTGAGCAAGTGACCACCCTTAAATCTCTGGCCGGAGGAACGCTGACCTTCACCAAAGGCTTGTTGATCAACTCCAATGCCACCCTGACCGGGAGTGGCACGATCAGTGGAAGCGGAGACGGTATCTCGTTGACCAATGGCGCCAATCTGTCGCCCGGTTTGGCCGGGGTCGGCAACCTGACCATCGGCGGCAGTAACCTGACTTGGAATGCGGGTGCAACCTATCGGTGTGAAGTGACGAATTTCGCAAGTGCCGCCGGGATGGGTTACGATACGATCAACGTCAGTTCGCAGTTGTCGCTGGTGGCTGATGCCGGCAGCAGCAGCCTGGTGATTCGCCTGTCCTCCCTGGGCGTGCCGGCGGCGAATTTTTCCCCGAACGCCGCCTACAACCTGCGGATTGCGTCCTGCCTGTCCCTCACGGGCTTCGACCCCACCCAGTTCACGGTCAACACGAACGATTTCCTGAATTCGTCGGCCGGAACCTGGGGGGTGATGAGTTTCGACAACAATTTATACGTAACCTATCGGCCAACCGTGGATTCCGGCCTGGCCTACACGTGGGCCGCGCCGTCCAATGGAAACTGGACGGTGGACGGCAACTGGGTGGGTGGGGTCGCGCCCTCCGCGAGCAGTCCGGAGATGCAGTTGACGTTTGGCGGCAACGCCAGTGACCCTGATTACTATGCGACCAACAATCATTCCGGCCAGTTCCAATTGAACCGGCTGACTTTGACGAATGCCAACGCGGCGGCCACGAACGTGCTGGCCGGCAATTCCCTGCAATTCTGGAATGCGGATGCCGCGATTGAACAGGGGGGCAGCGGGTCGTTCATCGTCAGCAACACGGTGCTCTCAACGACCAATCTGGTTTTGGGCGGGGCGGGTTCCGGCACAATCAATCTGACCAACCTCACCGTCGCCGGTTCCCTGACGAAGCGGGGATCGTCTCCCGTGGTGATGCGCGGGACGAACAGTTTTTGGGGGCCGCTGGTTTTGGACGCGGTCGGCGGCAGCTTGCGAGTCGACAACCTGAACGCGCTCGCCACCAATGATGTCCAAGTCAATAACGGAACCCTCCAGGTCAATATCGGTGCGGCGAGTTTTGGGGTGACCAATCGCAGTATCCGGGTTTCAGGGTCCGGATCCCTCCTGACCAACAGCGCCGCGTTTGTGGTGGGACCCTACGCCCCCGTGACCGTGGCCAATGGCGCCCGACTGGCGATCAATGGTGCGCTGACCGTGGCGGATCGGGGCACGGTAGCCAATAGTCTGACGGTCACCAATGGCGGGCAACTGTTTAGCACGGCCGCATCGTATGTCGGCAATGTGGCATCCAATGCCAGTATGCTCGTGACCGGCGGCGGAGCGATGTGGGATGTCGGCATGGCGGCCTTGACCATAGGCAGTGGCGGGGGAGCGACCAATAACAGCCTGCGCATCGACGGCAGTTCCGGGGGCGCACGGGTCACCAACCTGGCGGCCGTTACCGTGGGAAATGCGGCGGGGAGCGGATTTAACCAGTTGGTGTTGACCAACGGCGGGCAACTCTTCAGCACGGCCGCATCTCTGATCGGTAATGCCTCATCCAATAATAGCCTGCTCGTGGCTGGAAATAGTGCGAAATGGGATGCGGGGAATCAGAATATCACGGTGGGGAGTGGCGTCGCCAGGGATAACCTGCTGGTCATTGACGGGCAAGGCGTGACCGGAGGTGCGGTGGTGTCAAACGTCAACGCTTTGTATGTCGGCTATAGCCAGTCGGCCGGCGGCGAGGTCTCCGTCCTCAAGGGAGGCAGTCTCTATTGCGCGTCCGTGCTCGGCTCCTTTGGCGGCGGATCTTACAATCAAATCAAGGTTTCCGGCGGCCCGGGAATCGTCTCGACCCTCGCCTCGTCCGGTGCGTTCACGTTCGGCCATGTGAACGGGGCCAGTTCCAATCAAGATCTGCTCGTTGACGGTAAAGGGGAAGTCGACAGTGCCGTTCTGGCGGCATCCACGATCAGCCTCGGTGTTCATGCGAACGACAACAGGCTTAGAATTTCGGTTCTCGATGGGGGTTTGCTGATGTCATCCGGCGGCGCAGCAATCGGTTCGACCCTCAGCGCCTTGCTCGTGAACAACGCCCGCTATTTGTGTGGCGGCGGAATTAGTTTGGCTGGCACCAGCAACACGGTGGCCATTACCAACGGCGGAGTGGTGATTTCAGCCCCCGCTGCGGGTCTTGGCATTTACGGGAAATGGTCCACCTTTGTGGTCTCCGGCACCAACTCACTCTGGGACGCGAGTGATAGCCAGATCAATATCGGCAGTTTTCTCGGGGGCAGCAGTAGTAACCGACTGATTGTGGAAAACAAGGGTGTGATTACGAATGCGGGTACCCTCATCATGCCCGCGTATGGCCAGCAATACAGCCCCGTGAATAGCCGCGCAAATTCGCTCATCCTCCGCAGTGGCGGCAAACTCTTCCACAGCAGCGGATTTATTTGGATTGGATCCGCTGTTGCCGCGGCTGAACAGAGCGTTCAGATCACCGGGCCGGGCTCGATGTGGGATGCGGGCGGAAACGGTCTCTATATGGGCTACGGTGCAACCACCGGCGGCATGATGCGCGTTGAAGACTCCGGCCTGGTGACGAATATGGGCGGAATCAACATCGGCTCGGTTTACACCAACCAGAGCGGGCATTCGATGACCATCGCCACCGGGGGTAAGGTCTTTAGCGCGGGGCCTTGCGGCGTCGCGAATGCGGCCAATAACACCGGGATAGTGGTCACGATTTCGGGCGCCGACTCCCTGTGGTATCTAAGCAACTCGAACCTGACCTTTGGAATCGGCACCAGCTCGAATAACACCCTGACCATCGATCAGGACGGCACGTTGGACGCCATCGGCACGCTCACCGTCGCCGGCGGGCTGAATGCCTTTAATCTGCTCGGCGGCACCCTGGGCGTGGCGAACACCACTTACACCAACGGACTGTTCACGGCGGGCGATGGCACGCAATCGACCACGTTGAAAGCGCTGGGCGGGACGCTCTCTTTTGCCGGCGGCCTGCGGATTCCCAGCAATGCCTGGTTGACCGGAATCGGCACGGTGGATGGCGGGAGTATGGGGGTCACGTTAACCAATGGAGCCACTCTGGCTCCGGGTTTATCCAGACCGGGCACCGTAACGATCGGTGGCAGTAATCTGATTTGGAGTAGCGGCGGCATCTATCATTGCGAGATCACCAATCTGACTTTGGGATTCGGAGTGGGCTGGGATGTGGTCAACGTGAGCAGTCAACTCCTGTTCGTCGGGGGGAGTCCGAAGTTTGAGATCAAGATGGATTCTAAAGGGGTGGCCTCCGGTTTTAATCCGGCCTTGTCCTACTCCCTCAAGATTTTGTCCTATGGCAGTATGACCGGGTACGACACGAACCTGATCAGCTTGAACACCAACGACTTCTCGACGGTGCCGGCCAGCACCTGGTATCTGACCAATGACAATAATGCCGTGTATCTGGCCTACGACGGGTCGAATCCCTATGGCGATGCCAATCTGGTCTGGAAGGTGCCCTCCAACGGGGTTTGGAGCGGGGCCGGAAACTGGGTGGGCGGCGTGGCGCCCACCGCCGGCGGCGATCCGACCAATGTGCTGAGCTTTGGGGATAACGGGACCCGGTATGTTTCGACCAACAACCTTCCGGGGACGTTCCAGTTAAACAAGCTGGTACTCGCCAACCTATCCGGCATCACCAATGTGATTTGTGGCAGTAACCTGGCGTTCACCGTCAATGGTGCGACGGCTCCTCGCGTGGATTACCAGATGGGCGGCGGCACGTTCATTGTCAGCAATGGCCTGACGTTGGGCGATGGCATGTTTTTTGGAGGCGCCGGTGGCGGGACCCTCGTGTTGGCCAGCAATGTTTTGGGGGGACAGCCTTTGCTCAAACAGGGTCCAGGGACCCTGGCCTTGGCGGTTTCCAACCAGTTCGCCAATCCGGTGGTGGTGACCAACGCGAGTGCTGGTGTAATCCGGCTGGACCATGCCAAGGCGCTCGGCAACAACTCGATCGTCGTCAGCGACGGCGGAACCCTGCGCAGCACGCCAGCTTTCGTGTTTGGCAGTAACGCCGTATACCGGTCCGGTCAGGTGACCGGCAGTGGCTCGACCTGGAGCAATGCCGACTTGCTCATCAGCACCAATGCCGTGGTGACAGTGGAGAATGGCGGGGCATTGATGGGCAAAGTGTCGGTGGCAAGTTGGGGAACCGTGCCGTACGGGCTGATTGTCACCAATGGCGGACAGGTGGTGGCGAACGGAGGCGGCACTTTGGGGGGCGGGTCGGTGACCAACTCGCGAATCCTGGTGACGGGACCGGGCAGCGTGTTCGCCGGAGGGGCCACGCTCTTCACCTTGAGCGGCACCAACAACACCCTGTGGGTGGATAACGGCGGGATGCTCACCAATATGCAAACCAGTATGACCGGCGATGGGAATGGAATCATCGTGACCAACGGCAGTAAGTGGTTTACTTATAGTGCTTTTCAAAGCCTGGCGTCGGGCACCAACGCTTTAACCGTCATTACCGGGACCAACTCCCTGCTCTATCTGGCGGGAGTTGTCTACATCGGTGCCGGCGGCAGTAATAATGAGGTGCGCATCGAGAACGGGGCGATTTCGTCCAATCAATCCTTCAACCTCAGCGGGGAAAGCCCGGGTGTTTCATGCCGACTCGTGGTGAACAATGCCTCCTGTTACTTCTCGGATGACACCAAGATCGGACGGACCGCGACGATGTGCGGCAACCAGATGATCGTGACGAATGGCGGGCAGATCTATAATTCCAAGGCCAGCACCCTCACCCATGTCTCCTATTTCGGTGGTAGTAACAACCTCCTTGCGGTTTACGCCGACTCCGTGTACCGGATGGGGCCGGCGGGAGCTCCGGGAAGCCTGCGGTTGGGCGCGAATGGAAATAAGGTTTTGATCGATGGCGGAACGATCACCGACCTGACGTTCCTCATCGGACCGGGAGCGACCAATTTCGTGAACAGCATCATCGTAACGAATAACGGCACCCTGACTCTGGCCGCATCGGGATCCGCGATCGGTAATGCAGTCGGGTGCTACAGCAACTGGGTCTATGTAGGCCAGGGCGGAAAATTGGACGGCCAGGGATTCAATCTGCAAATTGGCGCCGCCGCAGGATGCTGGAATAACCGGTTGGAAGCTGGACCGAACGGATTGGTCACCAACCTGGGAACCCTGACAATCGGCATTTCTTCCAACGGAACCAACTTCCTGCTGATGGCGGGCGGAAACGTGATGGCCAACAGCTTGATCGCCACCAGTGCACTCAATACGGTCAACTTCCCCGCCGGCACGCTCAGCGTGCGGTCTTCAGTCGTCAGCAATGCAACTCTTTTCATGGTTGGCGATGGCAATCAATCGGCCACCCTGAATCTGCTGGGCGGAACGAACCTGTTCGTGGATGGGTTGGTAATCACCAACAGCGCCACCCTGGCGGGTAACGGAATTGTCCTGGCGGGAACCACGACCGTTTATGGAACCGTCAATCCCGGGGGAACGAGTGTCGGCGCGTTGACCAACTGGGGGTCTTACTCCCTTCAGGAAACAGCGATCAGCCGGGTGGACCTGACCAGTGCCGCCGGGCCGGGCGTCGGATGGGATTTCCTATCCGTATCCAATGGAACCCTGACCTTGGGCGGCTTTTTGAAACCCGTTTTGGCGGATGACTTCCAGCCGACCAACACGGCGAGTTACGTGATCATGACCAATGTTAATACGGCGCTGAGCGGCTATTTTGCCAATGGCAATGACGATGAGCGGGTGATCGCCTACGGCAGTGATCTGATTCAGATTCTGGGGTCGTTCCGGGTCGGGATCAGCAATCAATATGTGATTTTAAACAATTATCAGCCGGGTGCTTCGGCCTCCGGTTCCGTTTTTTCGGTCTATTGAGTCGCGGCGGGCGGATCATGAGGGGCTGATGCGTTTGGGTTAAAGATTGACGCGCTGGGGCCATTGTGGAACGCCGTCGATCGGATTATATTGTTCCATCAAGAGATACGACGCAAAGACGTCGCATCTTGGGGAGCGACGGCATGTTGCCGTCCGCGGCGCGCAACCTGCGCGCCCTCCCTTGGGTTGCAGGCGAAGCCAGCCTTACGATTCTGATATTGATTCACGATGGAATCCATTCACACATTTTATCGGCGACGGACCATCGCCCTTCTGGTAAGCATTTGGGTCGGAATCGCGATCACACCCGCCTGGGCCCAGGAAAATGCGCCGGTGGGCAACCCGGAAGACGGTCGGACCCTGATCGCCCCTCCCACCCGGAAGGCCCCCCTCCCCCCGCCCGCCTCAATCGAGCGGATGATCGCCACCGTGCCGGCCATCGGACTGACCTCCAACGGGGTGGCTTTACTGCCCATTGTCATTGCCGGAAAAGCCTCCCCGGCAACGAAAGCCGCCGCCGCCGAACTGGCCTCTTATCTCCAACGGATCAGCGGAGCCCCCTTTGTTGTTCAGAATCCGGAAGGCCAGCCTATCGATGTGTCACCTGTTGTCTCCAAAACCAAGCCGGCCATTGAGCAGGCTCGGAGCGCCGAGGTCAGCCGGGTATCGGCGCCGGCGGAGTCCCTCCCCGCCCAGGGCATCATTCTTGGAACACGCGAGGAGTGGCAGATCCCGGAACTGGCGGAGCCGCTGGCGATCCATGGCCTCTTCGACGGGCGCGAGTCCTTTGCCATCCGCACCCAAACCAACCGGCTGTTGCTGGTGGCGGCAACCGACCGGAGTGTTTCGCATGTCGTATGCCGTTTTTTGGAAAGCCTGGGGTGTCGCTGGTATTTCCCCAATAGCCGCTGGGAAATTATTCCGACGCAACCCCAACTCGCCTATGGACTCGATATCACGGATCGCCCCACGATCGCCGCCCGGTCGATCTTTTTTTCCGATGGCGGTTTTTCAGATGAAGGAGTCAGTCGGGGCCAAAGCCGGGAACCGCGCGATCTCAAAAACTGGCAACGTCACAACCTGTTGGGGGGCAGCCTCGACGTCAATGCCGGGCACATGGGACAGAACGTCGTTAAAGATAACCTGGCCGTTTTGCGGGACCATCCCGAGTATTTCGCCGAAGTGGGCGGCAAACGCACGGGCTTTGTCACGGACGCCGACGGTAAACCCGTATTGGATGCCGAGGGTAAGCCCACGATCAACGTCTTTGCCAAACTGGAACTGGCCAATCCCGCGGTGCGCCGGATGTTCATGGACTATGCGCGCAAACGGTTTCGGGAGCATCCCGAAACCGACATGATTTCGCTGGATCCATCGGATGGGGGCGGTCATTCGGACAGCGAAGCCGCCCGCAAACTGGGGAGCGTATCGGATTCGGTTTTCGGGCTGGCCAATGAGGTTGCCCGGATGGCGCAACAGGAATTTCCCGGCAAAATGGTCGGCCTGTTGGCCTACAACTTTCATATTGCCCCCCCGTCCTTTCCCCTGGAGCCGAATATCTATATTGAACTGACCGCCGGGTTCAACATGAGCAAACTCTCCTATGACGAATTGTTCGACCAATGGCCCCGCAAGGCAACCCATCTCGGTTTTTATGAATACTTTTCTGTTTACGACTGGGACCAGGATAAATTACCGGGGGGCCGCATCGCGAGCCTCGCCTGGCTGAAAGACCGGATGCGGGTGTATGCGGGAATGAAGGCGGTCGGCATTTCCGCCCAGAGCGGGAATAGTTGGGGCCCCCACGGGCGGGGGTATTATCTGGCCAGCAAATTGATGTGGAATCCCGACGCCGACGCCGACGCCATCCTGACTGATTTTTATGAAAAAGCCTACGGCCCGGCAGCCCCGATCATGAAACGGTACCATGAACGGATCAGCCCCGATTCGAGCAACCTGGTGAGCACGGTACTCCTGGGCCAGGCGTTCCACGATGTAGACGAAGCCTCAAAAGTCGCGGCGGGCCGGCCGGATGTCCTGGCCCGGTTGGCGGATATCAAGCAATACCTGCGATACCTTCATTTGCGCTGGGTTCTGGATGAGGAAACGGATCCGGTGAAGAAAAAAGCGGCGTTTATCGCCATGATGCGCCAACTCTATGCCTCGCGCTACACCTACATGACGCATTGGGCGGCCGCCGCATACCGGTTGGGCAAGATCTATGGAGTGGCGCTAAAGGATATTGAACTCGTCCCCTCCGGCGGACGCGGACATCCGAAATTCGGAAAGCTGAAGGGCAACCGTTCCGCGCCGGACGTATGGATCGGCGCCGATGAATTAACCCCGGATCAAATCGAGGCCAATTTCCAGGAGGGCTTGCGTTATTTTACGGTCTGCGATCTGAACGAACAATTCTTTGATCTAACGGATCTGGTCCCGGTCCACTTTCCTCCCTTCTCCGGCTTAATTCGTAAAGTCCCGTTGCCCGGGGTGCCCGAAGGCCAGCGGATGGATTATTATCAGGGCGGACCGCGCTATGCCTTTCATTCCTTTACCGGCGAACCGATCCACCTGGAACTCTCGACCGGCCGACTGGCCCAATACCGGGGCCGGGGGGATGCCACCTGGTGGCTGAGAGGTCCCGGAGGAACACGGCACACCAACCTCGTGGCCACGGGCCGGATGCCGCTCGACAACCAACCCCACTCGCTCTCCATTCCCGTGCCCACCAACGGAACCTATATCCTGGAATTCAAATCGAATGGCTCGGGGTGGACGGTTACGTATCCAACCCATCGCCCCGCCAGTGTGCTTTGGCCGCGGGGTGCAATGTTGGGTTTCGGTTCGCCGGTCTTCTATGTTCCCAAAGGAACCCGAACCCTCCAGTATTTCTGGAACGGGGGGAAACATGATCT
>CAZCDO010000044.1:0-2897 GCA_964497135.1 uncultured Verrucomicrobiota bacterium | reverse complement strand
GGAATGGACGGGAGCATCTGTAGCCTGCGCACCACCCCGCGGGAAATCTGGTTTTTTAATATTCCGAATAGTGTTGCCGCTACGCCGGATGCGCTTATGATCCCCCGTGACCTGGCGGAAAAAGACGGGCTGTTGATCAAAACCCCAGAGGACGTCGATGCAAATCTTCGATGAACGGTTTCAGGCCGGACAGTTGCCAGCCGGCTGGTACACCGACACGGCGTTTCCGCGATACGAAAAAGGGGCCTGGGATTGCCAAGGTTGGGACGGAGTCATTGTGCCGTTACCCCATGATGCCTGGCGCCGCCTGCAGGTTGACGTTGAACTGGATCAAATCCAGACGGGCGCAACGGCTTTTTGTGGAACCGATTCGCGCACGGCGCTACACGTCTCGCTCCTCCCGGCCACCACGCCCCGGCACCAGGCCGGAGACGGCGGATATACCATCCTTCAATCCACGGTGCCGGTACCGCTGGAAAACGGCACGACTCATTTGGTTTTTGAATGGACCGATAAAACCCTGCGCGTGAGGTCCGGAACCGTCGACCTCCTGTTCGCGCCCAACCTTCGCGGCTCGGCCCGGGCAGGCACGGTGCATATGGGATTCAGTAAATGCCGGGTTCGCCAGGTCATCGCCACCGGGGAGCCCCTGGATCCTGTACCTCCCCGACCTCAGGCCATCCAAACCGGTTATCCGTTGGAAGTAACCGTGGACTTCAATGACGACCTCATGGCCTGCGCCTGGACACACAAAACCTTCGAGTCGTTGTTCACCGAACTCAAGTCCTGGGGCACCCGGCGCGTGTCCTGGATCGATCTGGGTCGCAAGGCGGATGAATATTTCGATTTTGCCCCGCTCAACATCAATCACCATGCCCGGGAGACCTTTTCCGCCGTGGGTGACATTTTCACCGCCGCTGTCGACCACGCTCACCGACAGGGGATCGAACTCATCGGTCTCTTGAAACCCCTGGACATGGCCATCCAGGGCTACAGTTGGCCGCCGTTTTCCGAGCAGGCCCGCAAGCATGGACGGATTCACCGCATTGGGAACAGTTCAGGATGGGTTTCGCGCATGGCGGCGGACAACCAGCATTTGCTCACCACCCGCAAACCCTCCGTCCACGGTCCGGGACACAATGCGATATGGACCCGAATCGAACTGGTCAAAGATGACGCCGAACCGGCGGCCTTCACGCCGGACCAGGTGACCTTCATGGTTTCGAACGATAACAATACGTACCGACCCTATGACGGCCCGATTCACCGCCACGAGCAGGTGGAGGAACGTTCGGTCTATCAGTCCACCCCGTCGGGCCCGCGGCCCACCGCTGAAAAACACCGGGTGCGGGTGTTTCGATTCGACGGGCTCATCCTGCGTGACCCGTTTATGGTCATCACGATCGACGGCGATCAGCGATCCTTCTCCAACCGGCTCTGCGACCTCATTCACATCTATGGGGATCAGGGGGAAGAAACCCGGATCACCTATGGTCTTTCCCGACGCCGGGATGACCATGCGACCCGATTCAACTGGGGGCCGGATCAGGCCACCGGTGGCTCGCTCCCGGGATACCCCGGGGGATTTGAATTCAACCGCTATCCCGGATCGCCGAGCATCAATATGATGTCGGGCGGGGATCCGATTAATACCCCCCTGGTGCTCGATCGCGGCCGGGGCTCGTTTCTGGCCCTGGCCCGGGGCAAAGATCGCAGTCCGCTGGCGATTATGTCGCCGTCCTTCCCCGAGACGCGGAAATTATGGATGACGTGGGTCGAGGCCATGCTGGACTCCGGTGCCGATGGAATCGATATCCGGCCCGGAAGCCATCATGCCGATTTCGCCTGGATCGAATACGGGTTTGAAGAACCCGTGCGCCATGAGATGCTTCAGCGGACCGGGATCGATATCTGGGAAACCGACGCCTTCGATTATGATCTGTGGCGGCGTATTCGCGGTGAAGGATGGACCCAATTTATTCGGGAGGCGGCGGCGGTGGTGCATGGACGCGGCAAGACGCTGGCCCTGCATATCGACAGCTTTTTTGACGGGGCACCCGGCACCGGCGGGGGCCTGAATATCGTGTGCGATTGGCGGAGCTGGCTCAACGAAGGATTGGCCGACCGCGTGACGGGGAAATCGTTGTGGCCCGACGCTCAATTTTCACGGGAGGTGCTGGCTTTGGCCCACGCCAAGGGAATCCCGGTCACTTACGCCCCGTATTGTAACAACTTTTTTGAAGATCGCCGATCCACCAACCACATCGGCGATTCCCCGAAAGGTTGTGAGATCCCCGTCGCCCGCCTGATGGAATGGGGTCGGCAGAGTGGGTATGACAGTTTTCTGTTTTATGAATGTGCATCGGCCTTGCGCGCCAAGTCCGATGGGACCCTCCACTTCAGGCACAACGCGGAGCCTTTGCGCCGGGTTTTACAGGAACAGTTTGGGTCAAGCGTAACAGAGGGAATGGATTAGGAGTGAAAAGTGAAAAATAAGTTTTTGCAAATGACCGCGGGATGTGTGGTGGTTCTGGGCCTGACCGCCGTCGAAATCGTCCGGGGGGCACCCCCGGCTGGATTGCCGCTGACGCGTGACCACCAGGCGGTTGCGATCATCATCGTTGAAAAAGCGCCCGAGGCGACCAACGAAGTCAAGGCCTACACTGAAAAGATTCTGGAACCCGCTCGGGATCTCCAAACCTATCTCTCAAAAATGAGCGGGGTGGAATTGGCTTTAATCACGGAAGGGGATCCGCTGCCGGCTGAGGCAAAAACGTTCCTCTATGTCGGGCACACGAAAGCCGCAGCCCAGGCTCATATTGCAATTCCTTCCGGCTTCGACAAGTCCATCACGGAAAAAGCCTTTGAAGAGGAAGGCTATATCATCAAGAGCGTTG
>CAZCDO010000043.1:0-23832 GCA_964497135.1 uncultured Verrucomicrobiota bacterium | reverse complement strand
TTTCCGGGATAGCCTTCCTCCCCGTGGGGGCTCACATAGGACAACCGCAGGCCAACCTCGTTCGGCGCTTCAACGGGCTCAGCTTTCCAGAGCACTTTATCGAAGCCCCGCAGGCCGCCGTGAAGATGGTGCTTCCCTTCATTGGCAACCAACGGATAGTCGATGCCATCCAAGGCAAAATGAGCGCCGAACAGCGGCCCGGCAAAGCGCCCGATGAGCGCGCCGAAATAGGGTGTAAACCGCAGATACTCAGCCAGGGTGTCATAGCCCAGGACCACATCGTCCATCCGACCCGTCCGGTCCGGAACGGACAACGAAACCACAATCCCCCCGTAGTTCGTGATCCGGGCTTCCATTCCCCGGTCGTTGGTCAAAGTGTAGAGGTCTGCAGTTTTCCCGTCGGGTAAAAGGCCAAAGCTATTCTGATTCAAACGCATCGTCCAACTCCGGATTAATTCACAGACCCGACTGGTCCTGATACCCCTGCATCAATTCCAGCCGATTCCCCTCGGGATCATCGCCAGCGTTTCCAGGCATCGATTAACGCCTGGGTATTATCCCAAGCCCGGGGCGTATCGACGCGAACGTTATCCACGGGAGAGAGGATGAAGCCCCCCTCCGTGCCCAAAGTGTCCAAGGCGGTTCGCACAGCCCGTTCCGTCTCTTCCCGGGTTCCCTGTTCGACCGTCATCGCACCACTGACACCGCCCCACAAGGCCCGCCCCTTGGCAAGGAATCGGGCTTTAACGCCGGCTAGGTGGGTTCCTTTCCCTTCTTCGGGATCCAAGCCGATCAGCACGTCGATCCCCGTGTCCAGGAGGTCGTCGAGAATCGGGAGGAAGGCGCTCGTTGTGATGAGGCCGAAAAGTCGTCCAGCCTGATGCACGAGGTCCACTTCGCGCTTGAGAAAGGGCGCCAGGATCGTCCGATAGGCCTCGGGCGTCCAGAACTCGGTCGTTTCATACCAGGCCCGGCGGATGATCAACTCCGCGTCGCTCACGTCCAGATAAATTTCGATCTGTTTAAGATTCCATTCATGAATGACCCGCGCATATTCCCGAATCAGTTCCGGCTGGGTGAGGGAGAGCACCATGATGTCCTCGTAACCGGAAAGCCAGGCCATGGCATCGGCGCCCATGACGCCGTCATCGCCCCGCCCCAGGAGTGAATTCGTCGAATTCCAGCCTCCGGCCAGAATCACTTGGTGGGCATCGGCCATCGCCCGCGCCGCTTTCGCTGATTCACGGAGATTGCGGATACTCTCTTTTTCAAAGGAGCCAAAGAGATATGGCAATTTCTCGATGTCCTGTTCCGGCTTCACCAGGATTTCCCGGCTTCGGGGCACAATCCAATCGTTAAACCGCCAAAAATCGCCTTCCTGAGGCCATCCGGATTCCTGAACCACCTGCTGGGTTAACGGACCCTTCGGGGTATCGATGCGCCGATGAAACACGGTCTCCTTCCCCTCCCGCGTCGTCCATGTTTTTTCGGTGGCCGCCGGATGAAGTGACGGCGCAAGATATCCCACTTGCGCAAAGGCATCCAACCCCATGCCGACCTGTTTGGCCAGGAATTCGTCGTCCAACGGGTATTGTCGCTGAAGATTGAAAAAGGCCATGAACGAACAGGGGGTGTGATCCGGTTTTTCACCCCGAATACTCGTCAGCATTCGTTCTTTGGATGTCATGTCTCGCATGCGTTGATCTCCTTGCCGGACTCCAGATCGGTTACAAAGCCGCGAGGAGCATAAAGGGTCAGGGCGGCCGATCAAAGCGAAAAACGTGATGTCGTTATTTTGGAATTGCGGTCTGCATTCTAATATTCCACCATTCCAGCCATGTCAATTGTCATTCTCTGGTCGCCTTCGGTCGTCTTAACCCAGCGCATCATTCGCATCCCGATTCAATCGGAGCAACCCGGTTCCCTCGAAACGGGATCCGCAACCCTCCTTCAAGTCTCGCCGCCCGAACAGGGAGTCACCCGGTTTTTTCTCAAAATGCCGGCTCAGCCGGGGCCGCTGACCCTGCGGTTTTCCAGCGGACCGGAAACGGTTGAATGCGTCATCCAAGTCGTTGATATCTCCGCCTGCCGCGCCCTTCATCAGCGGCTCGGGAACGCCTTCCCCCGTCGCTGGCCCCTGGGGCAACCGTTCACCCGCACCAAAACCGGTCCCACTTTGCCGCCGGAAACACCACCCGCCTTTTCAGAGGGCGACTGGTCCCGGGTCCGGCAATGGCTCACGCTCTCGGATGCCGAAACCTGGAATGCCTTGCCCGCCGCCGAAACACCCCGCTGTTACACCGTCAATGAAATCGAGGGGTGTCCCCGACACGGCACCGAGCTCTTTAAGTTCGGCGGATTTTATCCCTGGCAGCACGATCATTTCGATCATCCGGGCCAGGTCACCTGTCCGGTCGGCGGCGAACTCTATCCCTCCAATCTGTTCGGCCGCCACGACTTTTTATCCGGCGATCATCCGGATGACGGCTTCGGCTACCGCGATTCGGAGGGACACCGGTTTCGTTTTATTGGGGCCAACACCTGGCCGCGCATTGCGTTCTTTCTGCAGGGCATCCAACTCCTGAACCAGGCGCTCGGCCAAAAATCGGTCCCGGCCGATCTTCATCCGGAACAGGTGGCGGATCGGATGGGCTTTATGCTGGTACGTTTCGCCGTGGAGGAATTGTATCTGGCGGCGGTTCCTCAATTCCGGTTCGGCAACCTGTCCAGCGCCCTGTTGAACCAGGAGTGGGGGCCGACGGAAAGCGCCGGATTGCCCTTTCCCCATACCCATCCCCTGGCGAATGGAACCCAGGAGTATTGCGTGCCGGAAGCTTATGTGGGCGCTACCCTGGCCACCCAGTATGATGCCCTCTATGAAAATCTGAAAAACAACCCCCGTCTTCCCGCCCGGCTTCAACCCTTCGGTCTGGATGTGCGTCAACCGCAGGACATCCTCCAACTGATCGAAGAAGCCATTGCCTGTTTTATCCAGCATCATCTGGATGGGTATAGCGGCACCAATCATCCCGGCGCCAGTCGGGGAACCGTGATCTGCCTGCGCGTCCTAGACTCCCCGAATATCGCCGGGATCCTGGACTTTCTCTATGACACCAGCGACGATCAACTCCGCACCCTCGTCATCAACGGTTCGTACCCCGATGGGCTGGGCTATGAAGCCTCGGGCGGCTACAGCGCCGGCCATGTCCTGGGGACGTTCGACATCCACGAACAGATCGAGGCCCTTCGCGCGCTGCAACCCGGCGCCGTCCCCCCCGATCGTTACCCGCCGATCAATCAGGACTCTCGCTTCCGCCTGATGGCCGACTCGTTCCGCACCACCGTGCTCTGTGGCCGCACCGGCATGTCCTATGGCGATGACCGGCAACCCGGCGTGATGGCCGAAGGGTTCGATCGCTCGAAGGCCGAACTCAACACCGCGGTCGCCTGCGCGACGGCCTGGGTTCCACAGGCCCGCTTCGCCCGCCAGGCCTTCCGTCACCATCCCACGTCCCCGACCTGGGCGCAGGCGCTGAAGGAACTCCAATTGCTCGATGAATGTCCGGAGGCGCGAGACGTCCTGAGTCGCGATCCCCACGCCGGGCATTGGCCCAATCTCCTGCTCGAACACGGCGGCATCGGCATCCTGCGCCTGCGCCATCCCGATGGCCGCGATCGGGCGGCCGTAGCCCACCATTTCATCAGCCAACCCTTCCACCGCCATGACGATTTCATGGATGTACAATGGGTCGCCTTCAACCGCCCCTGGCTGTTCGACCTGGGATATCCCGCCAATCATCAGACCTGTTGGTACTGGGAGGGCCAATGGACGGTTCATAACCGCGGTCATATTTGCAACGGAGCGGATGAAGACGTCATCGGTTCCGGCCGCTGCACCTTCTTTTTGGATACGCCCCAGGTTTCGGCCCTTGCCACCGAAGGCGTTGAAGGCTTTTTTCAGGAATGGCGTTACTGGACGCCGCAGGAGAAATTCCACCGGCGGTTGCTGGTCCTGATTCCCACCGTCGGAGAAGGGCTGGCGCTGGTGGATCTCTATCAGCTCCGCGGCGGCACCGAACATTGGCGCACCCTGCTCGGACCCCAAGGCCGGGTTCACGTGGAAGGCGTGAAAATGCATTCCCGGCCCGGAACCGCCGCCGGCGCCGATATCCCCCGAAATGCCCGGGACCGCGTCCCCGCTTCGCGCCACGCCTTGACGCTGATCGATCAAATCCGCGAGGGGAATCCCGGCGAAAACTGGAAGGCAACCTATACCTGCCGCGATGCTTCCCAATATAAGCTGGATATCCATGCCGTCGGATCTCCCGCCGGTCTTCAGCTTCAAACCGGTCGGGGAACGCATCCGCTGACCGCACCCGACGAGAGTCCTTATGTCTTCAGTCCGCTCCTGTTGTCGCGTAAAACCTCTCCGGATCAAGTCTCCTGGTTCAACCTGGTCATGGAACCCCATATCGGCCAACCGACCATCCGGGAAGTCTCCGCCCTGGTTCCCGAGGATGCCGGCTGCGTCGATGCCCGGGGAATCCGCCTGACTTTGTCGGATCAAACCCGCATTACCGTTCTCTGGAATCCCGCCGCCGATCCGACGACTCAAACCGTTTTTGCCGGAAACATTCAGTTGCAAGGCATGTGGGGTTTTATCCGCGAAGAACCCGGCCGGACTCCCTGGATCTCCATAGCCGCGGGAGGCGCTTTGTCAACGCCATCGGCGGTAATGCCCCCTCAGCCACTTCCGCCCTCTGGCACGGTTCGGGCGATGAACGACGAGTCCCTCGAACTCACCCTCGCCGGCGATCCAACCGAGGATTGGAAACCCGGCGCCTGGATTTCAGTGGGACCTCGGAAACATTGGTATCGCATTGAATCGGTGCGGCCCGGAGAGCGTCCCGGCGAAACCCGAATGCGCTTGAATTGGTCGCGGGTGCTGTCCATTGCGCGGATCCACGAAGTCGGCCCGACCGAAATCGGCCTGGATGCCCGTTTGCCCCTGGCCTGGGGTGATTTTTTCCGCGACTGCCACCTTATCGGCCCCGGCTTGGATGAATCCATCCCCATTGAGAACATCAAAATGCGCGAGGATCGGCCGATCGCCTTTGCCGTTCTTAAAAAACCGGATCAACGGACGCAAATCGACCGACTCCAACGGGGAAGCTGGATACAACTAGTGGATTTTCTGATCGGCGATAATGTTACGGTAAAAGGATAAACAGTATTATACATTCGCGAACCAAAAGAGGTGTTATGCGACTTTCCTACCACGCTTACAGAGGGCTTGTTATGCTTTGTTTAGCCGGAGCAGGATTCCACTCCGACCTCGCCAGCGCCCAGAATCCGACGCCCCCGCCCTTTGAACTCTCCCTCATCACGCTTCCACTCGATGATCGCCCGGTAGAACTCTCCCCCTTCGTCACGACGCAAAATAAACCCGCTCTCCGCAAAACCACCGCCACCCTCCAGGCCAATCCGACCCAGCTGACTGTCACCTTCAACTGTTGGGATCCGGAGCTCATCACTAATATCGTCGGACGCGATCAAGTGGATTTATGGAAAAACGATAATGTCGAACTCTTCATCGATCCCGGGCACGCCCATGATCTTGACGGCGATTGGGTTCATCTCCTTCTTTCCGCCTCGGGCCAGATCCTGGACGAACGGGGGCCTGTCTTCGGCTACTTTGACTCCGGCATGCCAATCGGAGGAAATTCCTCGTTCCAGATTGAGGGACTCCAGTTCGACATCCAACCCTCCGCCGACGGCTGGTCCGCACGCATCGTCATCCCGTGGGCCGCCTTCGGGATTGTCCCTCAACCCGGTGCGATCCTCGGCTTCAATCTCAATCGCACCGATCCGCCCGATGGATATTACGGCCTGTTCCCGACCCGCGGCCCCTTTTTGGTACCCGACCGGTGGGGACATGTGATGCTGACCGCCTCCCCAACCCCGCCGAACACCGATGCCCATCCGATCGATGAAGCGCATGCCCGTATTCTCGACCGGCGTCGGCAGGAGGTGTCCGATCGAGCCCTCTCTGTCGGCGGGGTTGCGGACAACACCCCGGGCGTAACCCTCGCCGGCATCTTCTATGGGGCGCAAGCGGATGACCGGGGTCCGATCGGCGGCGGAACAGGCTATACCGGGATCTTGACCAGGGGCGATTTCGAGCCGCATAACCTGCCGGAACTGATAAAGGCCCTGAACTCGGCGCGAACCGGACAGGTCGTGTTTCTTCGGGGCGAGGTCGAAATCGACATCACCGAGTGGTGGTACACCGATAAGCTGGTGCTGGAAATACCCGCCGGCGTGACGCTGGCCGGTGATCGCGGGTTGAATGGATCACCCGGCCCCCTGATATACAGCGACGCCTTTGAAACTCATCCTCTGATTCGCGCCGGGGGGGCCGATGTAACCCTCACCGGGATCCGTCTGCGCGGCCCGGATTCGAAGATCCGGCAGGAATTCCATAACCGGTCGATATCTCCCAAAAACGAAAGTCGAAAACTATATTATCAATTCCCCACCTCCGACGGTATCCAGACAGAGTTCGACCGGCTGACGGTTGCCAACTGTGAAGTTTCCGGCTGGAGCCATGGCGGAATCTACCTGAAAAAGGGCACGGGGCACCACATTCATCACAATTACATCCATCACAACCGGCGCCAGGGTTTGGGGTACGGGGTGAGTATGGATGTCGCCGAGGCTCTGATCGAACGAAATCTCTTCGAGCATAACCGGCACGATATCGCGGCCACCGGCCGGGCCGGTTCCGGGTATGAAGCCTGCCACAACATCGTCCGGGCGCATGAGGCGGTCAGCCATCATTTCGATATGCACGGGGGCGCGGATCGCAAGGACGGCACTGATCTGGCCGGTGATTGGATGAAGATTCACCACAATGCTTTCTACGGGTCCGGCCTACCGGTTAAAATCCGCGGGGTTCCTTCGGGGAAAGCGGAGATTCACCATAACTGGTTCCCCCGTCACGCCCCTTCGTTAAAGTCCTCCGATCTCGTCAAACCC
The DNA here is from genome assembly GCA_964497135.1 of uncultured Verrucomicrobiota bacterium. Classification (GTDB taxonomy): domain Bacteria; phylum Verrucomicrobiota; class Kiritimatiellia; order CAIKKV01; family CAIJXV01; genus CAIJXV01. Next base: position 16,794 of record CAZCDO010000043.1, on the reverse strand, counting down.
GGGGTCAGATCCCCGGTCTATTCCCAGGGCAACACCCGGGTTTTTGACAATGCGTATGGAGTCGTGCTGGTCAAATAATATGAAAACCAAACTGATCGATATTCATCAACATGTCCCGGCCGACACCGGCCTGGATGCGCGCGTCAAGGCTTGCGAGGAAACCGGTGTCGTCAAGCAGGTCCTGCTGGGGTTGCCGGAATCCCGGGAGCCGGGCGATAACGCCCGGGTTCTCAAGGCCCATCGATTGCATCCCGACCTGTTCATTCCCTTTTACGGCGTCGACATGGATATCGACGGACCCGGCGATATCCGTCGCGCCCGCGACCGGGGATTCACCGGTCTGAAATTCATCGGTCCTTTGCGGCCGTACAATGATCGGTCCTATTTCCCGTTTTACGAAACAGCGGCTGAACTCAAGATGCCGGTCTTATTTCACCTCGGGATTGTGGCCAATACGGACCGCTGGCGGGATTGCGACAGCAACCTGATGCGCCCGATTCACCTCGATCATATCGCCCGGCGCATGCCGGAACTCACCGTGATCGGCGCCCACTTCGGCAACCCCTGGTGCGAAGAAGCCGCCATGGCCTGTCGCTGGAACCCGAATCTTTTTTACGACCTCTCCGGATCCCTCCTGAAATACCGGTCGCCCCATTTTTTGAACGAGCTTCTCTGGTGGAAGCCCGAAGGCCCTTATCCGGCACCCGACAAAACGTTTGCCTGGCAGAAGATTCTTTTTGGAACCGATGTGGCTTCCCATCAGATGGAAGACGTCCGCCAGGATTACGACAACCTGATGGTCACCTTGAAATTGGACGCCGAACGTTGTTCCGCCATCTGGCACGATACCGCCGCCCGAATCTTAAATCTGGATCCTCTTGGCGATCCGTAGGGCCTTCGCTCGTCGAAGGCCGTCTTTGTTCAGGCACGCCGACAAGCGGCGGCCCTACCTGTTCCCACGCATGTACCAAATGGGACTTACAACACGTCCTCGAGAATCACGATATCCCGGGCGCGGCTCAGATAAATCGAACGGCCTTGAACATCCAGGTGCAGGACGTGGGGATCCTTTACAAACCGTTTCAGGCACTTCCATTTCCGCATATCCCAGAGTTCCACAGCCTTTTCGCGATATAACACAAACAACCCCGGCCGGCCGGCATACATAATTTTCGCATGCCACAGATCGGCGGCCGAGGACCACATCCCCGGCGGGGGTTCAAGAAGTTGCCCCGCTACCGGCGGGGTGAATTGCTCGCGGTCGATGACCGCCAGATAAGGCTGCCAGGGTTTGCCATCCACTTCAGCATCGTATTTGCAGAGGAATGTTTTTTGATCCAAAGGCCCGATGATCCCGGAGGCATGGATCAGGCGCGGCAGGGGGGCCGAATCGATCACCGACAAATCGGCGGCGTTTAAGCGGAGGTGATAGGTGATATCCGTGGTCGGCGGACAACTATTGCCATCCGCGCGGAACGTCGTGTGGCACAACACCGTTTGACGCCGCCGATCCAGCCAGATTTTGAAAATGCTTTGGTCTTTGATCGGGTCGGTGTGGAAGAGGTAAGATCCGGTTCGGGTGTCGTATTTCGTCACCGTGGCACCCAGTTTCCCATAATGTTGGTTGCACGCATAATACAGATTGCGGCCATCCTCCGCGTAGGTCGTCGGCCGCATGGAATGGGGCGGTTCGGCGACCACATGCGGATTTTCCGGAAAACCGGGCGGCCGCTTCGGATCGTATTCGAGCAGATTGCCGGTGCCATAACTGGTCAGATAAACTTTCCCGCCGATCTTCCAGAAGTGCTCAACCTGTCCGCCGCCGGGCGCCGCCTGGCCACAATCCATCCCCTGCCCGGTTTTCAGATTCGCTTCCCAAAACCGTTGGGTAATGAAGCCGGCCCCGATCAAACGGTCGCGGTTCAGCCGCAAGGAACGGAAACCGGACTGCACGGCATCCGTGGGCGGCCGCCGATACAGTTCGAGCCGTCCGGTGGCGATGTCATGCCGGCGAAACTCGCCGTAGGTATTGAAACTCACCAGCTTGCCCGTGCGCGATAACCTGATGCTTTGCGCATAGCAGACCGGAATTGAGACCACCTTTCGGACTTTGCCGGTGGACAAGTCCCAGGCATACACAACGGCTCCCCCGTTGGGTTCCGCTTCATAGCCGATGGCCTGGTTGCCTTGCCGCTGGAACCACATCGCTTCGCGTTCCGGTTTGGGACCATCGGTCATATAGGTTTGCGTTTGGATATCGTACCAACCCCGGCCCGGAAAATAGGGCCGCCCTTGATCGTCGACGATCCACAGCGGATGGCCCGACGAAATCGATTGCTGATCGAATAGACGCTGATGAGTCATCGTTTCGGTCTTGGGATTCCACTGCAGAAGCGAGATGCCGGGACAGACGACCGGCGCAATGTAGGTGCCATCCGGATGGCGATGGCAGGTATACATAAACTCATCCGGCGTCACATCCGGGTGTACCACCGCTTTTTTGGTTTTAACATCAAAGGACACCGCGGTCGTGCCATGCCCCTCGCTGTCATTGAGGAATCCGAGTGAAAAGAACTTGCCCGTATCCCGATCGAATGCCCCTCCGCAACATACAAACGCCTTGCCGGCCCCGGTGGGATACAGGGTATAAGCCCCGGTCTTGAGATTCAGGCGGGCGACCTGGGCCAACCCGACACTCAGCCAGAGGGTGTCTCCATTTTCCGCTGCGGCGCAATAACAATAATCGATGATCGGTTTGTTCAGTCGATACAAGCGATAGTTTCCCTCCTCGTCAATCACGATCCCCGTGGACCCCTGACTGCCATTGCAGGAGGAGATCCAGAAACGTTCCCGGCCCCGACGATCGGCACCCAGAGAAATCAGGCCGGCGTTGATGAACGGATCGCGGCTTTTGGGGATTCGAACTCGAATCACTTTCATATATTAACCTTTATTTAGAATTCCTCGGGATAAGCTTTTTGCACATGGATCGTTCCTTAGCACGAGGGGAATAGATGTTTCACGTCGACGGCATACGGTTGTTTTATGCCCGCCGCAATCGCATAGAGCCGTTCATGCGTTTTACGGGCGGCCTGACAAATCGGCTCATGCGGGGAATGCGTTCCGGCCAGAAAGCCGTTGTTGTAATTCTCGCTGGACTCGACGCTATACAGCGGGTTCCGGTCGTACATGTTGAACCAATGCGTTCCCACACACCAGGGCAAGGCGGCAGCGTGTTCCTGGTATACCCTGAAGGCCTTGCCTCGTTCGACCTGGTTGGAAACCCGGCGAAGTCCCGCACTAGGTAATCCGCCATCGAGGGCCCCAAAATGCCATTCGCCGACCATGAAGGGCCGCTGGAGTCCCTGTGCCACGGCCTCCACCCCCGATTCCCGTTCCCGTCCATAACCCACCATATCCACTTTCGGCAGGTAATAATTGAAACTCACCACATCAAAATGCCCCATGGCCTTTAAGGCCCAATTGGGCGGGAAGGTCCACCAGCGCACGCCGAGATTAAGATGATGGGGATCCACCTTGCGACAGGCGGCGCTGATCGTACGGAACAACCGACTTAACAGATCCGTGCTGAACTCCCGCAGATCCGCCAGCGCCGTCGCCGAAAAATCCGCCGTCCATCTGCCCTCCGCCACCTGTCGCAAGGAAACGCCCTTCCCCCATGCCTGTTGAAATCCCTGATCACTCCCGTATTTGTCGCGTAATCGATCGGCCAGAACCCGCCGCGCTTTGCATTCCGGAGCCTGCTGCAAAACGGCAACGGCTATGCCGCCTTCGTGATATTGCCAGGGCGGTTCATTGTGCAAAAAATAGCCCACCAAACCGGGATCGTCCCGCGTTTCCCGCAATGAATGTTCCGCGAAGGCACGGGCATCCGCCGCCAGGTTCGGATGAAACACATCCGGCAGATTCGGCCCCACCATCGGTGTGGTGGGAAACTGAAACCCGCGCTCCAGGGGCCGGACATAGGGGGTTCCTTCGCGGCGGGCGGCATATTCGTCCGACCAATCCCCGGCCGTGTTGAAGCCCAAACGCCGTAGTTCGGCATGCGCCACGGTGATCCACCGGTCATATCCGTGCTCCGGGCCAAACGCCCGATTAAAATTAGCCTCTCGATAATTGAACTCCCGATCCTCTTTGGCATGCCAGGGATTGAGCCGGTAGGACCGGCCCTGGGGACCCAGGACATTGGGGAGTTCGGCGTGGGCCTGCTTGAGATTCTGCCAGCGCGTTTCAACCTTGCTCTCGCCGTCGATACTGCTATGGACACAATCCAGTCCGCACGACCAGAATAAATGTCCATCCGGATCCACCAGCCACCAACGCCGACCATCATGGTGCGTCCTGAAATAACCGGTGGCCTTGACCCGTCGCGCTTTCCAGCCCCCCCAGCGGGAGAAGGAAGAAGGCCAGTGCTGATGCGGCGCGGCCCGCAGTTTGGCTTTCAAGTGTCGCACAAGGACGGGCACCGTGGCTTTTTTTCCGGGCCAGGTGTGTAGCGTGCTCTGACCCATCCCATCCACCAGCGGTCCCTGGGGCAACTGGAGTTGAGTCAAGACCGGCGGTTCGGCCAGACTCAAGGTTATGGGGCCCAGGCAAAACCGAACCGGGGGCTCGGTCTTACGTTCGATTCCGATGGCCACCGTGTCGCCGGTTTTGAGGCTCAATCCATTCAGCGGAATAACGATTCGAGTCTGGCATTCACAGAGGGCGGAAAACGACTGTCGCCGCTCGCCCCTGGGAGCGTTGATCTGCGCAAAAAACTTAACATACCGATCGCCGGCCAGAAGCACATCGAACCAGACGAATTGCGCCCTCAAGCCCTTCGGAACCCGAACTGAAAATAGAACTTGTCTCCCCCAGCCTTCCCCTTCCGGCGCCCGATACCAGGCGCCGCCCGCCAAAGCCGATGCTTGGGGCTCCCGCAATAATCCTTTTAAAAGTTTGCCTAACCGGGCATTCATGTCAGTCCTTTGCTTTACGGGGTGATGGCACTCGGTGTATCCTATCGGAACCCCCGCAAGGGGTAAATGTCAATGAATTGCGAATTCAGATACTTTATTGCGCATATTTTATGGCCGCTATTTCATTCTTTACATTCGAACCTCCGGTTGGAATCATGGAGCTTATTGGCCATTCGTCCTGCGGCTCCTCACACCAGGACATCAGGTGGGGATAGCTAAGTTGCCCATGCTCTCATATTCGGAATATCTTCGACGGAGCGCTGTTCCCAAGGCGGTCCTTGACGTTTTTCTCGCGCAAGCGCAACCCACTTGGGCGCAGTTCGATCCGGAAGTCGGCTATCGTTTGGGCAACTCCCTGCCCCATGACGGGCTGGATGAATGCTGGACCCTCTCCAGTTGCCAGACCAATGGGGCACGCACCTCGCACCTTTATTCTCAACGGCCCTGCCGGATTAACACTTACGGGAACAGCTTCACCCAGTGCCACCAGGTCAGCGACGGCGAGACCTGGCAGGAATACCTCGCGGCGCATCTCGGAGAACCCGTCCGTAATTTCGGCATGGGCGGCTATGGCGTCTACCAGGCCTATCGCCGGATGATCCGAACCGAACGCTCACCCGCCAGGGCAAACTATGTCGTTTTTTACGTCTGGGGCGATGACCATTGCCGCAGCCTCATGCGTTGCCGGTATGCCACCCTTTACCAGGGTTGGCCGCACCTTCATGGCGGGATGTTCCATGCCAACTTCTGGGCCCACATGGAATTGGATTTAGCGACCGGTGAATTCGTGGAGAAGGAGAACCCGCTGGCCACGCCGGAGAGCCTGTACCGGATGACCGATCCCGAGTTTATGCAACAGGCCCTCCAGGACGATCTCATGGTTCAGCTCTATGTCGCGGGTCTTGTCGATCCGGCCAGTCTGGACCTCGAGCGCTTGAACGCCTTGGCCGAAAAGCTGGGCGTCTCCGGCCTGGAGACGGACACGCCGGAAAAAGTCATCCAGTCCGCCAATCGACTCCGGAATGCCTATGGGTTCGCGGCCACTCGCCGCATCCTGGAACTGACGCGTGAATTCTGCCGTCAGCACGATAAGGAATTGCTGGTGGTTCTCCTATGCCCGACCGCACTGCGAGAATTGCTCTCCGGGAAACCGCGTTATGACCAGGGGATCCCCGATTATCTGGAGAAACAGGGCTACCGCTATTTCGATATGAACCGGGTGCACCAGTGCGATTACCGAAGTTTCAACCTATCCATCGAGGATTACTGTAAACGATATTTCATCGGGCATTATAGTCCGGCGGGAAATCATTTCTTCGCTTATGCCATCAAAGACACGATCGTCCGGTGGCTGAATCCCCCGCCGATTACGTATTGTGGCGAGGAGAGCCGGATCGTTGATTTCAAGGGGTACCTGCCAGACAACCAGCCGGCCTGAAGACGATGTAGCTGGGCTGTCGCTAGGACCAGTAGATAGCCGGCGATTTCAGCCCCGTGGTGCCCCAGGCTGAATAAAATGACTTGTCGACACCGGTCCCCATCGATACCTTGTTTCCTTCATCCCTCACATACGAAAGAGCACCCTTGATGAAAACAACCTCGCCCTGCGCTCCCCACGTCCTTCCCTCCATTGGCTCTCGTTTGGAATTGATGGTCGACGATTACCTGATTGAGCGGCTGAATGGCGCGCGCCTCCAGTTGCAAATTCCGCAGAAGATGCCGCTGGCCCAAAATCCCTTGAAGGGCCATGGATACACCACGGTGATCAAGGACGGCAATCTCTTCCGCGCAACCTACCGGTCGCTGGATCCGGCCTATACCGGAAAACGATTCGATGGCGACCGGGGTGTCTTGACCTGCTACGCCGAAAGCGCCGATGGTCAGGAGTGGACGTTCCCTTCACTCGGCTTGTTCGAAGTCGCCGGAAACCGGGCTAATAATGCGATTCTTTTCGAAACCCCGGCCTGCCACACCTTCTCTCCCTTCCTCGACACGCGCCCCGGAGTTGTCGCCTCCGAACGATTTAAAGCCCTGGCCGGACTTCACGACGAGGCCATCCGCGTCACCCGGGGACTCGATCCCGAGGCCCTGTCTCCAGACACGAAAGGCGGGCTTTACGCCTTCGCTTCACCCGACTGCATTCACTGGCGCAAAATATCGCCCGAACCGGTGATTCCCTCTGAAGCGGCCGGCGATTTCGGTTTCGATTCGCAGAACGTCTCCTTCTGGTCGGAAACCGAGGGGTGTTATGTCTGTTATTTTCGCTCCTGGCAGATGCAGAACGGTCAATCGTTCACCTGGACCGCCGACCTGCTCCGCACCATCCGGCGGGTGACTTCCAAGGACTACCGCACCTGGAGCGCGCCGAAAATTCTCTTCCCCAACGAACCGAATGAGCATCTTTATACGAATCAAACTCATCCCTATTTCCGCGCCCCGCACATCTACATCGCCACACCGACCCGCTTCATGGCCAGTCGGGGCGAGAGCACCGACATCCTGTTCATGACCGCGCGGGGGGACGCACCTTACACGCGCACTTTTAAGGAGGCGTTTATCCGGCCCGGCCCCGATCCGGCGCGCTGGGGGAACCGCGCCAATTATGCCGCCTTGAATGTCGTTCCCACCAGCCCGACGGAAATGTCCATTTATCACGACCATAGCGGACATCGGTATGTGTTGCGCACCGACGGATTCGCCTCCGTCCACACCGGATACGCGGGAGGAGAAATGAGCACCCGCCCGTTCACTTTTACCGGCGCTGAACTGGTCCTCAATATGAGCACCAGCGCGGGCGGGTCCATCCGGGTTGAAGTCCAGGACGCCGCCGGCCAGGCGCTGCCGGGTTTTGGACTCGACGATTGCCCGGAGCTGATCGGCGACGAGATTGCGCGAACGGTGGCTTGGAAACACGGACCGGATGTCAGCGCACTTGCCGGCCAGGCGGTGCGGCTTCGTTTCGCCCTGCGAGAAGCGGATCTTTTTTCACTGCAATTTCGTGATGTACCATGAAATCTTATCACGTGATTTATAATCAGGATTGCACGAATCTGTTCGCGGTGACGAAAGAATCGCTCACCCCGTGCCATGTCGACCGGATGGTGGACGAGGTGGCGGACGGCGGTGCGGATCTCCTCCTCATCAATCCCAACGCCCAACGCGTCAATTATCCCAGCCGGGTCTGGCAAACATTCTGGGACGGCTACGCGCCCGGCCGCCGCGAATTTTTCGGCCCCTTTCCGGAGGCCGATCTGCCCGGACGGGAAAGGCTGGTCCGCTCGATGAAAGACCTCGCCGATCAGAATTGCGATTATCTCGCCCGGGCGATCGCCCGCTGTCGACAGAAGGGCATCGCGCCGGGCGTGTCGGTCCGTATGAACGACATGCACGACGTCCCCTGGCCGGGAAGCCATCTCTTCAGCCGCTTCTACCTGGAGCATCCCGAACTCCGGCTCGACAATGGCGAGTTTTCCGGTTGGGCCACACGCGGCTTGAACTACGAGTACCCGGCGGTTCGCGACCACTACCTGGGGTTGATCCGCGAACTGGCCTGCGAATACGACATCGACGTGCTGGAGTTGGATTTCCTCCGGTTCCACTGCTATTTTCCACGCGAATCGTTTGGGAGACACACGGAAATCATGACCGGATTCCTGCGCGAAGTGCGCGCCATCCTCGCCGGCGCCGGACGGCCGATCGCCTTGATGGCGCGTCTGCCCGTGACGCCCACCGCCGCCTTCGAGTTGGGTTTCGACGTGGCGGCCTGGGCGCGCGAGGGACTCGTCGACGCGATCTCGGCCGGCGCCTTTCTGTCCACCCAATGGAATATCCCCGTCGATGAATATAAAGCCCTGGTCGGCGACGGAGTCGCCGTCTACGCCTGTGCGGATTACCTGGTGGACCGCCGGCCCGACCTGCCCGAACGGAGCCTCGCGACCGATCCGCTTTTTCTGCGCGGTTTCGCCGCCGGCCATCTCGCGGCTGGGGCCGATGGTGTGGAGTTTTTCAATTTCTTCTGCGCCCGCGAAACCGTATGGGAAGGGATCCCGAAAGAGCCAACCTTTGAAACGCTCGGTCAGTTGCGAAATCTTTCCACCCTGCGGGGCATGCCCAAAACCTACACCCTGGGGTGCGGCTGCAGCATGGCCGAAGTCGACGGTCCTTTCCAGGTTCCGGCCACCCTGGGCTTCGGTATGATGCGCTCCTTTGATCTGCTGTTGGCCTCGGAATTCGAATCCGTTCAAGCCGAAATCGACGTGATCTTCACCGGTGGCGCCGTGACCGCCGACCGGCTTTGGGCGCACGTCAATCTTTTGCCTTTGGGCCCGGCCCGCTCGATTACGCCCTTTCCCGGCGTCTCGAACGATACCCGGGTGGCCACCTTTGCCTTTCCGGCCCAAGCGCTCCGCGAAGGACGCAACAAGATCCTGATTCGCAACGAGGAAAACGTTCTCCTAACGGTCCTATCCATCGATGTCCGCATCGGGCAATGAAGCCCTCCTGTCCAATCACTCCCAGGTCGGGTTTCTTCGTCCATAACCCAAAATCGCCAGAATACAGACACCGCCGCGTCGGGGAAGGAAGGCGCTGACGTGGCATGAGCGACTGAATGTGCTCTTCCCTCCCCCGCGCCGGGGGGAGGGAGAAGCGAAAAGCCGCCGAAGTCGCCAAGGTCTGATAGCCGCGCGACGAGCCCGCCGCCAGGCCGGCGGGCTCGTCGCGCGGCCTTCTTTTCTGCCTCTATCCTCCGCGACCTCTGCGTCTCTGCGTGAAAATAATCCGATCCCGATGACTTTGGGTGATTCGTGTTTAATCTCTTTCCCGTTTTGTCCGGACCCTTGCATCCCCAGCGCGAGTCTGGTTTAATCGGATTCGAAACAGATTGGGCCTTTTAGGTCTTATACAAACCGATGGAGTGACACCCATGTTAACTGTTCATATGATCGCCAACGCCCATTTGGATCCCGTTTGGCTCTGGCATTGGCAGCGGGGGGCCGACGAAGCCCTCGCCACGTGCCGCTCCGCGTGCGAGATCCTCGACGACTATCCCGAAGTGGTTTTCACCCGCGGCGAAGCGTGGGTCTATGAGCAGGTCCGCACCCTGGATCCCGCGTTATTCGAGCGCATTCGGGGTCACATCCAGGCCGGCCGCTGGGTGGTGGTAAACGGCTGGTGGGTACAGGCGGATACGAACCTCCCGACCGAGGAGGCGCTGCTGGCCACGGCCCGCCTGGGTCAAGCCTGGTTTCGCGAACACCTGGGCCTGCCCAACGTTCCGGTGGCCTATCTGGTGGATAGTTTCGGACATGGCGCCTTCTTGCCGCGCATCATGCGGCAATCGGGCCAGAATCGCCTGGTTATGATGCGCCCGCAACCGCACGAACTCACATTACCGTCCTGCCTGTTTCGTTGGCGCAGTCCGGATGGTCACGAAGTCGTCACGTTCCGGATTATCGAGGGCTACGTCTGTAATGGGCCGGACAGCGGCTTGGAGAATCGGGTTCGCGCGGTGATCGCCGCGCCACGCCCCGAGGGGGTCGAGCATGTCATGTGTTTTTATGGTGTTGGCGACCATGGCGGGGGCCCCACCCGTCAGGCGGTGGAATGGATCCGCGCCCACCGGGATTTCGCGCCTGGCGTGCGGTTGGAGTTCTCCTCGCCACCTCGATTCTTCGATGCCGTCGAGAAGGATATCGAACGCCTGCCGATCGTGACGGGCGAACTGCAGATGCACGCCGTGGGGTGCTACTCCGTGTGCGGCGGACTGAAGCGCGAATTACGCGCGGCGGAACAGGCTGCGGCCGACGGCGAGCGCCTGCTGGCGCGCTGCCCGGCCGCGCCCGAGGGGGACTTGCGGGGCGAGTTGACATCCGCCTGGCGAACCATCTGCTTCAACCAGTTTCATGACATTCTCCCCGGTAGTTCGGTTCCCGATGCCATTGAGGCGGCGCGGCGGCAGGTCGGGGCGGCGCGCGAACAGGCCGAACGGGCGATTTATGTCCTGCTGCGCCGCTATTCCGGAATCGCCGAACGCGAGGTGCGCGGTCACCGGCTGCATTTCGTAAATCGCACTTCTCTCCCGGTTTCCGGCCTGGGCGACATGGAAGTGTGGTTTGACTGGCAAGCTTGGCGGCATCATCTCGAAACGACCGACGGACAAATCCTGCCCTTGCAACCGATCCCCGCCGTCTCCTTGATGTACGAAGGCGCCGGAACAAACCAAATCCCCCGCCTGCTGTTCCCTTTGGCGCTGGCCCCGGGCGAAGCGCTGACGTTGCGCGTGGTCGAAGGGGAAGTGACCACCCCGGCCACGCCCGGCGATCCGTTCTTCCAGGATGGCATATTGCGGAACGGCCGCATGGCCGTCCATTTCGGCGCCCGCGGAATTGAGCAGGTGATGCGCGACGGAGTCCCCCTGTTGGGCCGCCCGCTGCAACTGCTGGCGATCGGCGACGCCAGCGATACGTGGGCACACGGGTATGCCTTCGTCCGCTTCGACGGTCCGGTGCTGGCCACGGCCCAGTTTGGCCCGCCCGAGTTCGTCGTACAAGGGCCGTTGCGCGTTACGGTCCGTCTGGATGGGCAAATCGGTTCGAGCGCGGTCCGGCTTTATGTTTCGCTGGACCGCAATGCCACCCGGGTGGACGCGCGGATCGAAACCCTTTACCGCGAGGCGTTCACGGTTCTGAAGGCATCGGTGGCGCCCGCCTTCGAAGCGCAGACCCGCCGCGACCGGGTGGGCGGCGGCTGGCTGGACCGCGAGATGGACGGTTGCGAACGACCGGTGCATCACGCAGTGACGCTGCGCGGGTCCCGGCGCGCGCTATCGGTGTTGTTCCCGGACTCCTTTGCGGCCGACGTCCCCTACACGGGCTGCATTCGCGTAACCCTGTTGCGCAACAATGTGCATGCCTATAGCAGTTATGTGCGCCTCCCGGAGGAAGAGATCCCGGAATTACGGGCCCGCTTCGGAACGGACGAAGGGCCGGCGGTGTTGCGGCTTTCATTACTGGCGGAAGAGGAGGCGGGCGAAGAAACCGTTGAATCGGCATTGGCGATGTTGCAGCGCCCACCGTGGGCCTGGGACGATTTTCGCGGTGTCTCGCGGGTCGACGCGCACCCGATCAAGTGATCAATAGATCGAGAAGATCGACCCGCCTTCGGATTGAACCGTGAGGAACACGATCGTGCCCGATTCCGCACCGACCGGAGGAGCATTCGTGTAGCCCGGCCCGTTGGTTACGGAGAGCGTCCCTGGGAACTTCGAGTAGGTGTTCGTGAGGGTGATTCCCTTCATGTTGGAACCATCCAGAATTCCAGCCACCCGCATCTCCGGCACGCCGTACCACACGGCGATTCTTCCGCCGCCGCCGCCACCGCCATTATAACCGCTACAGTTGCCGCCATCGGCGCACAGAGTTGCATAGGGGGAACCGATGAGATTGTTGCACATCACAAAGATTCCGCCGCCGCTACCGCCGCCGGCGCCAACGGCCCCACCATCCCCCTTAGCCGTCAGTGATCCGCTGAGATTCACATCACCCGTCACCTCAAGTCGGATCAGACCGCCGCCGCGATACGATGGCGCGTTGCCGCCCCCGCCGCCACCGCTCCCAGGACTCATGGGAGCATTCGTTGAACCATAAGGACCGCCCCCCCCGATAGTTGACCCGCTCCCACCTTTTCCTCCATACCCCGCCCCGCTGCCAAAGGAGAAGGCGTAACTACCATGTCCCGGTCCATATCCAGCTAAATTTACGGGCCCCCAGTATCCTTTTCCGTCCGCATTGAAGCCCGCGTTGCTGCCCACGTTCAAAACGTTCATGCGGAACAAACATGACCCGCCGTCCGACCGGTGCGAGTATGGATAGATCCACGAATTCGTGGTCAACGTCACGCTGCCCGTCACACTGACCAGCACCCCGTGATCGCGGCCCAAACCATTCGTCGCACCGCTGACGAGATACACGCTGCTACCGTTGGTCAGAGTGAGATTGCCCCCGACGTTCATCAGCAGGTTGGACCTCACCACCAAGCCGCCCGCCGTCGCGCTCTCCAGCGCAAAATCGTTGCTGCACGTCAGATCCCCCCAGAGGGCGGCCCGCCCGCCGTTCTGGAGTCGAACCGCTCCGTTGACCCTCGTTTGCGAATTCACTCCCGACAAAAAGATGCCGCTCGCTCCCTGGATCTTCAAATCCCCCAGGACCGTCAAGCTGAATCCATCGTCGAAGCCAAACGTCGCGTTGGTCACGGTCAAATCGCTGACCGTCCATGAAGACGCACTCGCAAGGGATATTTTTCCATTGATGTTACTGATGGTCGATCCCAGGAAACTCGCGTCGGACAAGTAAACCGTGCCGTGCCCGGCCTCGACACCCACCAGCGTAGTGAAGGAGTTGTTATAGGCAACGTATCCCCCCGCGCCAGACTTCGCCGACACGCCAAAGGTCGCCGGCGTGCCCAAGGCACTGAAGGTCAAAGCGATGCGCCCCCCACCCCCGGCGCCGCCTGCACCGGCCGCCCCCCCGTCAGCGGTCACTCCGCCGTTGCCGCTGAGAGTTTGGCAGGAAATCCAGATCGAGCCCCCCGCACCGCCCCCCCCGTTCAGCGAGGCGGCCCCCGCGCTCCCCTTGGCATTGATGGCTCCGTTGATCACAACCGACCCGGCCGCATTAATTCGCACGGCCCCCCCACCGGAGCCTCCGCTGTTGCCATTGGCACACCCGCCTCCGCCGCTGCCCGGCGCTTCGGGTACCGCCAACACGTCATACTCAATGCCTCCGTCGCTACTCGTGGATTGGCTGTTGTTCCCACCTCCGCCACCATGCCCCGCACCAGATGCATAGCTGCTTTTCCCAGCTCCCTTCCCTGTTCCGTACCCGGGAGAGTTGACCGAACCGGGCCCACCCGCATACCCCTTGTAATTGACGTCGATGGCGCCGCCCGCGTCAATCGTCAGATTCGTACAGACGATGTAGACGCGGTTCGACGGCTGGCTGTCGGTGAACGCGGACGGGAGCGTGATCGTGCCGTTTGACTGCACCAGCACGTTCGATGCCGTCAGAATCGTACCCCAATTGGTGAACATCAAAAATCCATTGTTGCTCACCGTCAACCAGACCACTTGCCGGGAGTCCGACAGGCTCACTGTTCCAGTACTGATAATCGCCGTGTCCTGCGGGCCGGGAACCCCGTTGGGCGTCCAATTCGTGGTGCTGGTCCAATCCCCGTTTCCAGTCCAAATGCGGGTTTCCCCGCCGACTGTAGAAAAGTTCGCAATCAGAGACCGCGCCTGGCTCATGGGCACATTGAGGGGATTGACCGTGTCCTGGCCCAACGGCACACCGCTGCCGGTCCAGATTGAAAAGATATATCCATTGGACGCCGTCGCCAAAACATTGGGCACGACGAAGGCATTTGTATACCAGCCGCCAAGCGGTGCCACCGATCCTCGGGTTTCATCGGACGAGGAGAGGGTCAAATAATACTGGTTCGTCCAGTGCCAGGTCAGCCACAGGTTCGTGGTCAATTGGAATACCGCCTCGATTCCCGGCCCGCTGGTCGGCATCTGACCGAGTGCGTTCGTCACATCCCATCCAATGCAACTCCACTGCTGCCCATTGAGTGTGTCGCAGGGGCTGGTTACCGAGTTGGTCACCCAGGAGTCCTGCGCGATACCCGGCCAGGTTCCGTAATTATTGATGGACAACGCCGGGGTTGAGGGCGTGCTGTGGTATCCGGGTGTCGCCGCGATATTCAGGCTGAATGCACCCAGAACCGGCGTTGTTAAGAAGACGATGCTGCCTGGCGCCGCTCCGCCGGGCGGCGCGTTGGTGTAACCCGTGCCATTGGTCGCCGTATACGTGCCCAGATACGTGCCTGGCGGAATGGAGCCGACCGTCAATCCAGGAACGGTCCCTCCTGCAACCAGATTGGTGCGATCGGTCGCGGAAAGTCCCATTGCAATCGAAATCCGCCCGCCGCCGCCGCCACCAGATAGAAGTGTGCCACCGTTACCGCCATCGGCGCATAGGGCCCCGTTGGTGGGGCCAGCGAGGCTGCTGCACATGACGAAGATTGCCCCGCCGCCACCGCCGCCGCCATTCCAACTGGAAGGAGCATTGCCTTTCGTTGTCAGGGATCCGCCAAGATTTACGGCTCCGTCCACTTGAAGCCAAATAAGACCGCCGCCCCGCCCCCCCAAGGCGTTCCCGCCACCACCGCCGCCGCTGCCCGCCATCAGAGGCGCATTGGTCGAGTCATAGGGATTTCCACCTGTGGCTGTAGAACCATTTCCGCCCTTTCCTCCATGTCCCGCACCACTCCCATATGAACTAGAGTACAAGCCCGCTCCCGAACCATACCCAGCGCTCGTGTTGCCCGGCCCCCAATATCCTCTTCCGTTGGCATTGAAACCAGCGTTGCTGCCCACGTTCAGCGCGTTCATGCAGAACAAACACGACCCGCCGTCCGACCGGTGCGAGTAGGGATAAATCCACGAATTGGTCGCCATCGTCACACTGCCCGTCACACTGACCAGCACCCCGTAACGGCGGCCCAGACCATTCGTCTTATCGCTGGCGATATACGCGCTGCTCCCGTTGGTCAGGGTGAGATTGCCACCGATATTGATCAGCAAGTTGGTCCTCACGACCAGACTGCCCGCCGTCGTGCTCTCCAACGCAAAATCGTTGCTGCACGTTAGATTCCCCCAGAGAACGGCCTGTGCCCCACTCTGTAAGCGAACCGCCCCGTTGACCCTCGTCTGCGAATTCACTCCCGACAGAAAAATGCCGCCCGATCCCTGAACTTTGAGATCCCCCAGTACCGTCAAACTGAACCCATCGTCGATGCCAAACGCCGCATTGGTCACGGTCAGATCGCTTACCGTCCACGAGGTCCCACTCGCCAGGGTCACTTTTCCACTGATGTTACTGATGGTCGATCCTAGAAGACTCGCATTGGAAAGGTAAATCGTACCTTGTCCAGCCTCACTACCGACCACCGAATCCAAGACGCTGAGATAGTTAACAAACCCCCCCGCGCCAGACTTCGCCGACACGCCAAAGGTCGCCGGCGTGCCCAAGGCACTGAAGGTCAAAGCGATGCGCCCCCCACCCCCGGCGCCGCCTGCACCGGCCGCCCCCCCGTCAGCGGTCACTCCGCCGTTGCCGCTGAGAGTTTGGCAGGAAATCCAGATCGAGCCCCCCGCACCGCCCCCCCCGTTCAGCGAGGCGGCCCCCGCGCTCCCCTTGGCATTGATGGCTCCGTTGATCACAACCGACCCGGCCGCATTAATTCGCACGGCCCCCCCACCGGGGCCTCCGCTGTTGCCGTTGGCACACCCGCCGCCGCCGCCGCCCGGCGCTTCAGGCGCCGTCAACACGTCATTCACAATGCCGCCATCGCTACTCGTGGATTGGCTGTTATTCCCACCCTGCCCCCCATGACCCCCGCCCGATGCATAGCTGCTTTTCCCAGCTCCCTTCCCGGTTCCGTACCCGGGAGAGTTGGCCGAACCGGCCCCCCCAGCATAACCCCTGTAATTGACGTCGATGGCGCCGCCCGGATTAATCGTCAGATTCGTACAGACGATATGGATTCGGTTCGACACCTGCGCATCGGTGAAGGCCGCCGGGAGGGTCATCGTCCCGTTGGTCTGGATAAAGATATTCGAAGCCGTCAGGATCGTACTCCAATTGGAGAACACCAAAGTCCCCCCGCTGGCAACAGTGAACTCACCCAGGGCGGGCGAAACGTTCGTCAGATTCACCGTGCCCGAGGCGATCCAGACGTTGGAGCCGGGCCCCGG